>JBCCFC010000979.1:0-5330 GCA_039029935.1 Chloroflexota bacterium | reverse complement strand
GTGTTTTTTTTTCGGGTGTCTTTTGCTTTTTTTTTGGGTTTTTTTTCCCCCTCCTTTGTTTCGTGGGCACCCCGGCATGGTTTTAATTTTTTCAAAATATTAAAAACCTTCGGGAGGTCCAGACTGCATTGCTAATATATTTACCTGATTTGAGTGTAACATGATGGCGGGGTGATTGTCCCTGTGGAAATCAACAGGTTTTTGCAATCAATTCGGGCTTCGCTCAATGTCCAGACAGAGATGCCTAAGCAACGTTAATCCACATCTGCCTGATACGCCTTGAACCACAACGCTGCCTCAATGCGTGAAACAACGGCCAGCTTACCAAGGATATTGCTGACATGAAACTCAACCGTGCGCGGTGTGACAGTCAACATCTCGGCGATGTCCTTGTTGCTCTGCCCCTGTGCGATTAGCGCTAGTACATGCTGTTCACGCTTCGTTAGATCATCCCAACGTGCCTGCACCTCCTGCTGCCAACGTCGAATGCGCGCCAGTTGGTCACTAGACCAAAGCATTTGCCCTTGTGCAACTGCACGCACGGCTGTCACGATTTGCGCAGGGGCTTCGTCCTTGAGCAGATAGCCCCGTGCGCCCACTTCCCGCATTCCCCACAGATATTTGGGGGCGTCAAAGGCACTGAGCGCAAGGACTTTGGTGTTGTAGCCCTGTTGATTGAGCGTGGTGGCAACCTCTATACCAGAGCGTTTGGGCAGTTGACAGTCGAGAACGGCCACATCTGGTTCCAGTTGTTGCAGCTGATACAGCGTTTCATCGCCATCTTCAGTTTCGGCAATGACTGTAATGTCCGATGCTTGATCCATCAGCACATGCAGACCAATACGCATGGCAGGGTGGTCGTCGGCCAGTAATACCCGAATCATGTCGTTTTACCGTGTAATGACAGGCAAATACACCGATACATCTGACGGCGTGGTGGCTGGCACCGGTGTAGCCGTTGGCACAGGTGACGGTGTAGCTGTCGCAGTTGGCTCTGGTGTTAGGGTAGCGGTTGCCGTTGGCTCTGGCACTGGCGTATCCGTTGCCAACGGGGTTGGTGTCACTGTTGGCGTTGCTGTCGCTATAGGTGTTGCCGTTGCTATAGGCGTTGCCGTTGCTGTTGGCGTAGGCGTTGCTGGCTGCTGCACAATGACGCTAGCACTCTCCACGCCGCTCACATTACCCGCATGGTCACGATAGCGTACTTGGAATAGATAGGTGTCATATGCTGTAATCGCGATAGTGACGCTGTCCACAACATCTGCCCATCCTTGCCAACCAGTCCCGTCAAAGAGATTCATTTTCGCAACCCCGCTGCCGCTGTCTTCTGCGGATATAGACAGCGTGACTTCCCCAGCTGTGTCCTCAGTCAGGTCTGTTGTTAGCGATGCATCTATCGAACCAGTCGGTGCTTCCGTGTCTAAAACCACATTGATTTCGGTCACGCTGCTTTCGTTGCCATCCCCATCGCGATACTGTACACCAATAGTATGGGTGGCATTATTGCTATCTAACTGCTGATAATAACGCCCCGTATACCCCTCATATCCTGAACAGTTGCCCTGATAGCATACCTGTGACTCCTGTACCCCCTGGTTGTCATAGGCAGAAAGGACCAAGTGTACAGTAGATTCTAGCACATTGAGATTGCCACCAGAAACGGTAATCTCCCCTGTCGGCGCGGTCTGTGTCAATCTTTGTGCTGTGCGGCTGGCATTGCTTAACGGCTCAATATCAGCAGATAGGATAGCTGAGTAGTTGCCAATGCTATTTTCCACACGGAATTCAATGGCCCCGCTTTGGCTGGGCGGGTCCACAAGACACTCAAATCGTTCATCACGGGTGTCAAACGCTTGACCCTGCTCCAGTGGCCCACAATCCATCCACTCACCAGTCGCATCCCCCTCTGTAATGCGATATTGTACCGCTTTGATGATATTGATGGTGACAGGTGCGCGCCCAGTACGCTGTTGACGCTCTGCGGGGACGGAAAAAGGAACATCACGAGCCGAGCCGATGTATTGATACTGATTATCCTCTGTGGGTGCTGGCCCGCCCACACTCAATGCAGGTGTCGTGTCCATTGGGTCAAAGATGCCATCGCCATCGCTGTCACGCCACCCAGCCATGTGACGAACTGGGGTCGAGACGCCCGCTTCTGGGAAGGCAATGCGTTGGTTCTCTGGCACACGCATGATGGAATTTTCAAACGGACCAGGGCCATTCTCGCAGTTGCGGTTGAGGACATACAAATAGCCGGCACGGTCGGCTTGGTTACAGTTAAAGACATACTCTTCGAGAGAGCCAATGATGTGCCCCATCTCATGGGCCATGTTGATTTTTGTGCCACCAATTGCACCGATCTGATCGGCATTGGGACCGTTGTCATAGGTCATGATAATATTGGGGCCTGGGTTGCCTGCATAGGCAAAGGCATCAAAGTCTGGCTGGAATGGACTCTCGGCAAAGAAGCCGTCCGCATCGTTGGCACTGTCCACAATAAAAACAAGAAATCCCCAATCTCGCATGTTGGCCTGACGCTGGTTGTCGATAAATTTCCACATGGCATTTTGATAGGGCAGCGGTGCAGCAATTTCACCTGTGTCATCATAGCCAAAGTGTCCCATAATCTCACCCACCCATGCCATTTCGCTGCGGATTTCATCTTGCAGAAAGAAACCACTTTGGTCAAACAATGTCGTCAAGGCGATGGTATCAATGGGTTCTTGCGTCACTACAACCTCATCTGGGGTAATAAATGGATCATGAACGGTGAGATTGAACGATAACGTTGGCATTGGCGGACCATGTACCTGCGAAGCACTTACCCACCAAATCAGCCCTGTTGCCACACCGATGACTATCTCGTCACGACGCTCTTCACTCCAATTTTCGCCATTGCCTGCGCTCTCTGGCAAAAAGAGATCGACTTGATAGCTACCAATATAAAATTCGCTGGTGTGAAAATAGGCAGGTGCGCTTTGCAGCAGTTGAGGCGATGCAGATGATAACACAACCTCTGGATGTACATGGTCATGGTTGTCATGAGCATGGTTGTCATGAGCATGATTGTCATGAGCATGATTGTCATGAGCATGGTCGCCATATACATGGTAATGGTAATTATCCTCGGCCAAATAGTCATGGGACTCTTGACGATATTGTGGCATCTGCTCAATGGCATAGGCATCGTTCTCCTGCCAATAATTCCACACCGTCACCGCTAGCTCGGCCATGGGGGCATCGAGGGGAAGTTCAGGGTTTTCCCCTGTGACTTCGGTATGGACGGCAATAATCTGAGACTCCCCTACCCACGTTTGTGGGTCCACACCATCTGGCACATGGACAAATAGTGCTTGTGGCGCAAAGGTTAGCGGAACAGACGCCCCCTGAGACTCAAGAAACACAATAGTTGTCTCGGTCACTTCTGTGACAGATGAAACATCTACCAACACCAATGCGTTTACAGGAAGAGGTGCATTTTGCTGCATCATTGCCTGTTGATTTGCAGCGTAGGCAGGTGAATGCCAGAATGCACCAAGCAGTCCACTCACAATGAGCGCACACAGACATGGCACGATCGGTTTGATTCGTTTTGCGAAAAACACGTTGTTCTCCTTCAAAGTGTAGTTTAGATTGGGTGTTGATAATTCAAGCGAGTCATGTCTTGATTTGACAGCGACTTATGCCCATTCTATAATTGACAAGTTTGTAAAAACAAACAAATTTTTTTGACGGTTATTCAAGATTAGCTCACAAGAAAAATTGTAAGAAATCTATCCTTTCCGTTTCGTTTCTGTTTACTATAACTCATTTTCATTTCATGAAAAAATAAATACGATCAATTTTATCAACAGACTGTACAAAAAACGATTGGCTCTTTAGGGTTTTATGAGATTATCCACAATGTAGTCACGCTGATTGCGATGACCTACAGTTGTGAACCGCATAAGATTCTGTAGGCCCTAACTTTTCATTTTTTAGAAAGAAACTATCAGAGAAAAAAACTATGCGCAATAATAATGGCATCCTTATTACGATTGTCAGTCTTATACTGATATCACTGTACATTGCCTTGCCAGTGGACCATCCTAGCTGGCTTGAATCGGCGGTTTCTTCAGGTGACAACACACGCGATTTGCGTAACCTCAAGTTGGGGTTGGACTTGCAGGGAGGAACACAGGTCCTGCTCGAATCAGCACTGGGCGAAGGGGTTGAACCGGAAGAGGGTGCAATGGAAACCGCCAAGCTGATTATTGAAAACCGTGTCAATGGTCTTGGTGTCGCCGAAGCCATCGTCCAGCTACAGGGAACCAGCCGTATCATCATCGAGCTGCCGGGTGTAGACAATCCTGACCAAGCCGTGGAGACACTACGCTCAACGGGTCAGCTTGAATTTATTGATGCGGCGGGACAGGAACTCTTCCAAGGCATGGTCATCAACACCACCAACAACCCAACATTGGCTTCGGACCGATTGGCAACAGCCGATGGTTCCACAGAAGTCTTTATTCCCTATCCCGATGTCATCTTTGAGACGGTGATGACGGGGGAAATTCTACAGAATGCATTGGCGACCCAGGGTGAATTTGGGCAGTGGGAAATTGGCTTCCAACTGACCAGTGAAGGCAGTGGACAATTCTTTGAATACACCAGTGCCAACATTGGGCAACCGCTCGCCATCGTGTTGGATGGCTATGTTCTTTCTGCACCGACAATCCAAGCCGCCATCAGCGACAACGGTGTCATCACCGGGCAATTTACCCAGGATGAAGCCGACTCACTGGCGGTTCAGATGCGTTATGGTGCGCTACCTGTCCCGCTGGAGGTGGTAGACATTAGCACAATTGGTGCAAGTTTGGGGCAAGAGTCGGTAGACCGCAGCCTACGTGCAGGCATCATCGGCATGATCGGTGTTCTGCTCTTTATGTTGATTCTTTATCGCTTGCCAGGTGTGCTCGCCAACGTTGCCTTGGTCAGCTACATCGTCTTTAACATGGCCCTCTTCAAGCTGATTCCCGTCACCCTGACATTGCCAGGTATTGCTGGATTTGTACTGTCCATTGGTATGGCGGTTGACGCCAATATCCTCATCTTTGAACGGATGAAGGAAGAGCTGCGTAGTGGGCGTTCATTGCGTCTTGCAGTCGAGGCCGGGTTTAGCCGTGCATGGCCTGCCATCCGCGATGGCAACCTCTCCACGCTGATTAGCTGTGCCGTTCTCTACTGGTTTGGTATTTACTACTTTAGCATTGATTGAACCAGAGCCACTAAATCGATTGACAATCAGGTTTTTTCCTGCTTCAAGTTCTGTTGATCCCAGACTTGCT
>JBCCFC010000978.1:0-5330 GCA_039029935.1 Chloroflexota bacterium | reverse complement strand
GCAAACGCTGGTTCTTTTTTGAGAAAAAGGTAGAGTTTGATCTGTATGAGCGTGTGGTTTTGGTGCTGGCCTTTCGTGACGAAGCCTATTTCAAACACAAGAAAGTCAAAATCGAAAATTTA
Organism: Chloroflexota bacterium; assembly: GCA_039029935.1. GTDB lineage: Bacteria > Chloroflexota > Anaerolineae > Caldilineales > Caldilineaceae. The sequence continues at coordinate 5,208 of JBCCFC010000978.1, read as the reverse complement.
AACTTTGCGCCAGGCATGATCTACTTCTTTCTCTATAAAAATGTGCCACGTCTGGATTTAGAGTTTCTGTTTCCCAATGTCCGCATGAGCATGACCTTGAAAGATCGCATCATGTTTGGTCTTCCGGTGCTTGGCGGCATCATCCCCATTGTATACAAGGCTTTGCCGCTGCTCTCGGCAATAGGGCTAATTCTGCTGTGGTATGTGATGGGTATTGATGGGCTAGCCCTGCTCGATATCGAGGAGGACGATCTCTACACAAATGCACCAGAATTGATTGCCATCCTTTCGTTGACAGCCGCCTTGGGTGGGTTTGCCTTCAAGCAATATAGCAATTACAAAAACAAGATTATCAAACTGCATAAACACGTCACCGATACGCTCTTTTTCAAAAATATTGCGACCAATAGCAGTGTCTTTTTGCACGTGATTGATGCTGCTGAGGAAGAGGAATGTAAAGAGTTAATCTTGGCCTATTATCATCTATTAACCAATCCAGACCCCATGACGGTTGAGGAACTTGACAAAAAAATTGAGGATTGGATGAGGATTAATTTTGATACATTTGTTGACTTTGACATACACGGCCCTTTGAAGAATATGAGGCTACTGAAAGCACCCATAGCGGACGGTTCGCAGAAAACTTTGCTCCATTATGACGAGATGGGGTTCTGTCGTGTTTTGCCGCTCCCAGAGGCTACACAACTGATGAGCCATATATGGACAAATGACTTTGTTTTTTAGACACACAGGGTTTTGGACTTACTTTTTCAGGATAATTATCAATGCAAATAACAATTAACAATGAGGTACACGAATTAGCAGGCGACCCAAATCGGTCTCTGTTATGGACACTGCGCGATGAATTGGGGTTGACTGGCTCCAAATTTGGCTGCGGGGCAGGCATCTGTGGGGCATGTACAGTGCATGTGGATGGTGTGGCCTTGCGTTCGTGTATCACACCACTGACAGCGGTTGAGGACAAAGCCATCACCACAATTGAGGGGTTGGCAACCGAGAACACAGATGGATCGTTGACGCTTCACCCTGTGCAACAGGCGTTTATTGATGAACAAGTGCCGCAATGTGGATGGTGTATGAGTGGGCAAATCATGACGGCAGCGGCGTTTCTGACGAGCAATCCAGCACCGAGCAGCGATGAGGTTGTCAATGCAATGGGGCAAAACTATTGTCGTTGTGGCTGCTATGTGCGCATCAAAAGTGCCGTAGAGAAGGCTGCAAGCATGGGGGAGGTGTAACATGACTGACTCAACAACACAAACGACAGCGCAAACAGAACAGCAAACAGAAGCGCAGCCAGCAGAAAAATCAACAAAAAAACGACGTTGGCGCATGACCCGTCGAGGCTTTCTCATCGGCACAGGTGTGGTCGGGCTGGGTGTGGCCTTGGGCTTTCCCTTTGCCAAGCCCATCATGCATCTGCGTGTGGCCGAGATGTTTGACTCACCAGATTTGGCAGATAACTTTATGAGCTATGATGCCGAGCCACCCGTCTGGTTTGAGATTTTGCCTGACAGCAAAATCCGTGTCTACATCATCAAAGCCGAGATGGGGCAGGGTGTGCATACATCGTTGGCACAATTTGCAGTGGAAGAGTTTGGTGTGAACTGGGACGACATCGAGGTGACACAGGCCAGCAGTTTGAGCGGTCCGGGGGCAGACAACACGGGTGGTAGCTGGTCGGTACCGACATTGTATACGCCCATGCGCCAAGCTGCAGCAACGTATCGTGAGATGCTCAAAGCAGAGGCCGCCAATATACTGGGTGAGTCGATAGACAACTTGGTGTTGCAAGATCGTGCGATTATGGTGGATGGCAACAGCAGCAAGTCTGTCACCCTTTGGGATTTGGTCAACAGCAAAGAGGAGTGGGATGTACCGGAAGAGCCTGCTGCGCTCAAGCCAGCCAGCGAGTTTACCGTCATTGGGCAGTCGATTCCCCGTGTCGATATTCCAGATAAGGTGACGGGCAAAGCGATATATGGCTATGACATGCATCTGCCTGGAATGCTCTATGGTGCCGTGGCGCGTCCACCGACAATCGAAGCAACCATGACCAACGTCTATCCCAACAAGGCGCGCGAAATGCCTGGTGTTGTAGACCTCGCCTATGATTTAGAGGCGGGCTTTGCGGGTGTGGTTGCAACCTCGCGCGCCGAGGCACGTGCAGCAGTGGATTCGATGATTGTCCGTTGGAACGAAGGTAAGCTTTGGCAACAGGAAGAGCTGGATGAGATTGTGACGGTGGGGAATGGCACAGGCATCGTTGTGCAGAGTGAGGGCGATACGCCAGCCATGTTGAGAAATGCAACATCACTTGAAGCAGAATATCGCACACCATTTGCCGTTCATGCGGCGCTAGAACCGCAGGCATCTTTGGCTGATGTGCAGGGTGATCGAGTCAATATCTGGTCATCTACACAGAGTCCAGATGTGGTTGCCAACGAAGTCTCCGCCCTGCTTGAGATTCCGTTTGAAAATGTCGAGGTTACACCAACCTATTTAGGCGGTGGATTTGGCCGTAAGCTTAATATGGAAAGTGCCATAGAGGCGGTTCGTCTATCCAAGGCGGCAGGTGTACCCGTGCATGTTGGCTGGGATCGCACTGAGTCCATGCGTTATGGCTATTTCCGGCCACCAACACACAGCAAATTATTGGCATCGCTCGATGATCAGGGCAAGATTACCGCCATTGAACATCGCCAAGCCAGTGGTGATGTGGCCTTTCCCTTTATGCCCCCCATGTTTGAATTTATGATGGGCGCAGATTTTGGGGCCTATCGTGGTGCCAAGGTTCGCTATGATGCTATCCCGAATCGTCAGACAACGGCGTGGCGCACGGAAGTGCCAGTACGCACGGGTTGGTGGCGTGGGCTGGGGCTGCTTGCCAACACCTTTGCGCTGGAGAGTTTTATGGATGAACTGGCACACATGGCAGGAGCGGATCCACTACAGTTCCGACTTGATCATCTGGGTGATAGCGACTGGGCAAAGCGTATGGGTGCTGTGTTGGAAGCTGCCGCTGAGTTGGGTGATTGGGGCGTCAGTGTTGCCGAAGGCCGTGCCAGAGGGATTGCCTGTAGCACCGACGTTGATACGGTGGTGGCGATGGTGGCAGAAGTCTCGGTTGACGAGGGACAGCTTCGTGTCCACAAAGTGAGTACGGCGATGGATTGTGGTATGACCGTCAACCCGGATGGAGCCATTGCACAGGTACAAGGCTCGGTCATCTGGGGCATCGGCTCGGTGTTGATGGAGAAGATGCAGATCAAGGATGGCCGTGTGGACATCGACAACTTTGACGGCTATCCACTGGCAACCATGCGTGATGCACCAGAGATGGCCGTGACATTGCTAGAGGCCGATGATCGCAAACCACGCGGGGTGGGTGAACCGCCAATGGGACCAGTCGGTGCAGCCATTGCCAACGGTCTGTTTTCGTTGACGGGTAATCGTGTCCGTAACTTGCCCTTCGCACCCGAAGAGATTGGGTAGGTCGTTATCCAGTAGGTCGGTATTCGGTGTTCGGTAGGTCGGTTACGGATGTACCGATTACTGACTTACTGACCTACTGACCTACTGACCTACTGACCTACTAACCTACTGACACACCGATTCCGTAAACAAGAAAGGTATCCAACACGTGGACTCACAATACTACTTAACCAAAGACCCGATTTTCTTTATTACTATAGGGTTTGTAGCCTTAATTATGACGGCTATGCCCGCAGCCTTGGGGCAGGCCATCTTCCTGCCAGTCGTCCAGACCCTCTCATTGACGATTTTCTTGGGTATGGCGGTTCGCCAAGGACAAACCCGCAGTGCGATTCTGCTCATGACTATCTGGCTTGTCGTGCAGGTTTTGGTCATCACCGCGTTGACATGGGTGGTTCCGGGGCAAATCGTGAAACTGTTTGGTGATGGACATAATTACCGTGTTCTATTTGTCAATTGGTTTTACGGAGCCAACCAGCTACCCGCCAGTCTCTTGACCGAACCGATGACGCGGATTATGGAAATTGTTGGCATATTGGTGGGGGCAGTCTTGACGGGTGGCCTCGTCGGTGTCTGGTATCTTGTTCACGCCGTCAACCTAGCAGGCTTTAGTGCAGGCAGCTTGATGTTTGAGATTGGCAACCCATTGATTTTCCCGATTGGTCTACCTCTATGGACCATTTTACGTATCGCTGGATATGTGGGCTTTTTGACGCTGTTAGCCGAGCCACTTTTAACGCAGCAGTGGCAGGTTTCCTATTATCTCCAACAACGACGCTATTTGCTATTAGGCGCAACCGGATTATTGTTGCTTGGTTTGTTGAGTGAGGTGACATTGCCCGGTGTGTGGCAAGCCGTATTTGGTTCAATGGGTTGGGGTTGAGTTCTCAGTTTGTAAAATCTGACGCCTGAACTGTTTGGCCTGTAACGTGATTGTACGACTCTACGATTAGCTGAAAGGTTACATCCAATTCCTCCATAGATTGGGGTGTAAAGAGCATGACAAACCCTTCCCACCCATCACGCTGATCTGCCCACGGGTGTCGTTCGGCCCAGCCATTTTCGACGGCTTCCAGCGCACGTTCGTAGGGTAAGGGGGCATGAAGACTGCCATCAGGATGAATATGGGCAAATTCGCGACCAGCAACGATGACTTCCGGTCGAACTACAGGCACACCATCACCCAGCCACATGCCTCTGGCCCCTGGCAATGAAGCAATTGTGGGGCGGTTTTCAACGCCCGGTAGTGCAAAGGCCAGCCGATGAAGTTCGTCGTTGACAGCCTGCACTGGTTCGACATCAATTTGCACATGTGGTACGACGCCACTTGTCCGTGTGCGTGGGCCAGTGCGTTCGAGCAGTGGGGCGAAATCTACATCCGCTTCAATGACAGATAGTGGTTCCGTTGGTTTTGGTTCTTCTACCGCTGGTTTTGGTTCAGACGGTGAGTCGTTGCCCACAGTTGCAGCTTGGCCCGGTTCAGTTTGGCCCGGTTCAGCTTGGCCCGGTTCAATTGGGGTAGTCTGGCAGGCGGTATACAGTCCAAAAATGCCAACAAAGGCCAATAAAAGGCTGAAGAGTCTCCAATTCATCATATGTCTTTCTCCATCAATGAACAACATAAAAATATACTACATAAGCTCATCGTTTGCGATTTTTACCAGTGTAAAAAATTCAAACGATGAGCTTATG
>JBCCFC010000977.1:0-5341 GCA_039029935.1 Chloroflexota bacterium | reverse complement strand
TTGTGTGCAATCGTGGGTGCGCTTGCTGCGGCAGTGTTATTATCAATATAAAGTAAGTACCTTGTAAAATAAGTCTTTCGGTGTTTTTACACTGAAAAAAACACCGAATTATTTAGTTGACAAAGTAGTAAGCATTTAATCATGAGAAGTAGATAAAGGTGGTATTCCATTGAGCGAACAAACTACCAATCCTCAAACTGCAGAATTACAAAGGCGTAAGAAAGCTGCGAAACAAGGCGGGGGTGAAGAAAAAAACGCCCGCCAACATGCCAAAGGACGATTGACTGCCCGTGAGCGGCTTGATCTCTTGTTCGACAAAGGCAGCTTTCGCGAGATGGATATTTTTGTAACCCATGATTGTCATGATTTTGGGTTGGATAAACAAAAAATTCCTGGTGATGGTGTTGTCACAGGATACGGAACCATCAACGGTCGTCTTGTCTATGTATATGCACAGGATTTCACAATCTTTGGGGGAAGCGTAAGCTACGCTCATGCCCAAAAAATCTGTAAAATTTTAGACATGGCAATGCAAAATGGTGCGCCAGTCATTGCCTTAAACGATTCTGGTGGCGCACGTATTCAAGAAGGTGTCCGTAGCATTGGCGGCTATGCCGATATTTTCTATCGCAACGTCATGGCCTCTGGTGTTGTCCCACAGATCAGTGTGATTATGGGACCCTGTGCTGGTGGTGCTGTCTATAGCCCTGCACTCACCGATTTTGTGGTTATGGTCAAAGACACCAGCCACATGTTTGTCACAGGTCCAGATGTCATCAAGGCAGTGACACATGAGGATGTGACCTTTGAAGATTTGGGCGGGGCCTCTGTTCACGCCAGCAAATCGGGGGTTGCACATTTTGCAGCTGAAAATGAAGAGGATGCCATCTTTTTGGTTCAACATCTTTTGGAGTATCTGCCCAATAACAATATGGAAGATTCACCAAGTGCTGTGTCCAAAGATGATCCCTTACGTCAGGATGGTGAATTAAATAGCATCATTCCAGACAACCCAAACAAGCCATACGACATGAAAGATGTCATCACCCATATTGTGGATGATGGTCAATTTCTTGAAGTTCAGGCAACTTGGGCAAGGAATATTTTGATCGGATTTTCTCGTTTGGGTGGACAATCTGTTGGTATTGTGGCCCAGCAACCTGCCGTTCTTGCTGGCGTATTGGACGTTGAGGCAAGCCAGAAATCGGCGCGTTTTGTCCGTTTCTGTGATGCATTCAACATTCCATTGGTTGTCTTTGAGGATGTACCAGGTTTCATGCCCGGCGTAACCCAAGAGCATGGTGGTATTATCCGTCATGGCGCAAAATTGCTCTATGCCTTTGCTGAGGCCACTGTGCCAAAGATGACCGTGATTGTCCGCAAAGCCTATGGCGGTGCATACTGTGTGATGAATCCACGCCATCTAGGGGCAGACCTTGTGCTTGCGTGGCCTAGCGCGGAATTAGCGGTGATGGGTCCAGACGGGGCCGTCAATATTATTTTCCGCAAGGAACTGGCGGAGGCCAAGGACCCGGTGCAGCGCAAAGCCGAACTTGTCGAAGAATATCGCCAACGCTTCGCCAACCCATACATTGCTGCCAGCAATGGGTTTGTAGATAATGTCATCGAGCCACATGAAACACGTCCGCGTCTCATTAACGCACTAGAGATGTTGCAGAATAAACGACGTCAACTGCCACCCAAAAAGCATGGCAATATTCCATTATAGGATCAGCACGTATGATTTTGCCAAAAAAAATGCCATTACCTGAAATCGAGTTTGAACTACCTGCGATCCAACATGAACGAATGGGATTCCCAACACTTAGACAAGGCGAATCCATATCGTTGATTTTGGATGCTGGCATTTTGTTGCCCAATATAGCGTCTGAGCAGTGGTTTACTGTGCAAAAAGACCCAATCAATAGCTATTTATCGTTATTTGGGCCAGCTCAATACGCCTTTTCAGGCCAAATCCAAGAGGCTGATATCATCAAAGATGAAGGATTAGAGTCAGCAATACTGGAAGTCAGTTGTGGTGGGTTGCCAGTGCGCATGACCTGTGCACCCCAAGAAGATGGATTGCTGCCCTTTGGCACATGGGAAACACGCTATCTCACAGGCATCAGCCGACTCCATGGCATTGTTGAAGAGCCATATCACACCTCTGTTGGTACAGTTATAAATGTCACCATCTGGCAGATTCGACGCTTGGTCTTAACACCCGGCGATCCCGTTTTTGGTCAATGGCATGAAACCGATGTGCTTTCATCCTCACCATACAAGCATGATCGTATCTTCATCACAGCACGGGTTCACAGGTCCATCTAACAATTAATCAATATAGGTCACTTTCAAGATGTTCAAAAAAGTTTTGGTTGCAAATCGCGGTGAAATCGCTGTCCGCATCGTGCGTGCCTGTGAAGAGCGTGGCATTGCGACAGTTGCTGTTTTTTCCGATGCCGACCGCTCTGCACTCCATGTTCGCTATGCAGACGAAGCCTACAACATCGGCGCACCGCCTAGCCGAGAAAGTTATCTGCGCATAGATAAACTCATCGATGTTGCCCGTAAAGCCAATGTCGATGCGATTCATCCCGGATATGGCTTTTTATCCGAGAATGCAGAGTTTGCCGCTGCATGTGCCGATGCCGATATCACCTTTATCGGCCCTTCACCCGATGCCATCGAAAAGATGGGCGATAAATTAACGGCCCGTACAACCGTCGCCCAGCATGGCGTCCCACTCATTCCGGGTTCGCCACGGGGCTTGACCAATGAAGAACTCAAAGCCATTGCGCAAAGTCAAATCGGCTTCCCTTTGATGATCAAAGCCAGTGCAGGTGGTGGTGGCAAAGGCATGAGGGCTGTCCACGATGTCGACGAATTTGATCGTGCCTTGGATGCCGCGCGACGAGAGGCGGCCAATTCCTTTGGGAACGATGAGGTCTATCTTGAACGGCTCATCCTCAACGCACGTCATATCGAAATCCAAGTTTTGGCAGATAGCCACGGCAACACGATTCATCTGGGTGAACGGGAATGTAGTATTCAACGACGTCACCAGAAATTGATCGAAGAAGCACCCAGCATGACTGTTGACGAAAAACTCAGACAGGAGATGGGGCAAGTTGCCATCTCTGCTGCCGAGTCGGTCAATTACGTCAATGCTGGGACCATTGAGTTTCTCTTTGACCCCAAAACCAGAGAATATTACTTTTTGGAGATGAATACCCGCCTTCAAGTTGAGCACCCCGTAACCGAGATGGTCACAGGCGTGGATATCGTCAAAGAGCAGATTGCCATCGCCAATGGTCGCCGAATGCGCTATACCCAAAATGACATCAAGCAAAAAGGGTGGGCCATTGAGTGTCGCATCACAGCTGAAGACTCTGCCAATAATTTTATGCCAAGCACAGGTGTAATCAATTATCTCAAAGAGCCAACTGGTCCTGGTGTACGTGTCGAAAGCTCACTATATCGCGGTTGTGAAGTCAGCCTATTTTACGATCCGATGGTTGCCAAACTGATTGTCCAAGGTGAAAGTCGCGCCGAAGCGATTTTGCGGATGCGTCGAGCGCTCAACGAATACCGTATTGGTGGCATCAAAACCTCCATACCATTCCACCAAGAGTTAATGGATAGCACCGAATTTATTTGGGGAACCTTTGACACCAACTTCCTTAACCGTCGTCCAGTGATCCAGCGAAAAACCTCTAAGGAACAAGAGCAGGTTGCTGCGGTGGTTGCTACACTTTTGGCCCATGAAGAAGGGCGTCAAGCCGTTCACATCGCTGGCTCCAGCTCAACAAACGGTGCTGGCATTTCTCCTTGGAAACAGGCTGGACGTATGCAATCCATCCGAGGCCAATGGGGGTAAACATGAAATACTACGCAACTATCGGTCAAAATGAATATGAAGTCGAAATCAAAGACAACCTCGTCTGGCTGGATGGCGAAGAAATCGGTGCAGATTTAAACCAAAGCGGTGTCACCGAACTTTATAGTTTTATCTTTAATGGTCAAAGTCACGAAGTCCTTGTCTCATCCGACCGCGCCAACTACACAGTCACATCACGTGGCGAGCAAATCAATGTGCATGTTGAGGACGAGCGTACAAGGAAGCTCAACATGGGACGACAGGTCACAGCCACATCACAGGGTGATTCTAATGTGACTGCGCCAATCCCAGGACTGGTCGTCAAAATTTTGGTTTCCGAAGGTGATGAAATCCAAGAGGGTGAACCTTTAGCCATTTTGGAAGCAATGAAGATGGAAAACGAAATTCGCTCAGTGCGCTCTGGTGTGATTGGTAAAATTCATGTAGAAGCTGGCGCACGGGTTGAACAAGATGCAGCTTTAATTTCGCTAGAGTGATTCATATGTTAATTTAATGTTTCTTGTCCGGATTCTCTCTGAATCCCTAACGGAAAATAAAAAGAAATGAGATTTGACAGAATGAGGGAGGAGGTGTATAATCCTTCCTCGTTGCCAACAAGCGAATGCTGCTTGAGTTGAGAACAAAAAAATGAATTTCAACAAATTTTGAAAATTTCTAAAATTGGTACTTGACAAGGCAAAAAAACTGTGATAGACTTTCATCTTGTGCCCAGCAGAGAAAATGCTGATAAATCAAATAAATAAATCAATTTAATTTCAAAAGTAATAATGAAAACAAAGTGATTTGAAATTTGACAAGATGCAAAAGATGGGTTACACTACCGCTCAACTAACAACTACGGTTAGAAAATAGAACGGAAAAGCAATCTGAGTAATGAATTAAATATTCACAAACACTTGGATTCAAAACCAACGCACATTAACAATTGAAGAGTGATAAGATAGTAATAGTCAGCGAAACTTAGTCAATTCGCTTTGGGTCTGTTTGTCTGTGTTGAGATGCATTATTGTATCGAGATGCAGGTAGATGGATTTAGAAGCTGAAATATAGATTAAACTATTTACGGAGAGTTTGATCCTGGCTCAGGATGAACGTTGGCGGCGTGCTTAACACATGCAAGTCGAACGTGAAGGCCGTCTTCGGACGGTTGGAAAGTGGCGGACGGGTGAGTAACACGTGGGTACCTGCCTTGAAGAGGGGGATAACCATTGGAAACGATGGCTAATACCGCATAGTCCCTAGTTTACTAGGGTAAAGCTGAGGCGCTTTAAGAGGGGTCTGCGTTCGATTAGCTAGTTGGTGGGGTAAAGGCCTACCAAGGCGATGATCGATAGCTGGTCTGAGAGGATGATCAGCCACACGGGAACTGAGACACGGTCCCGACTCCTACGGGGGGCAGCAGTGAGGAATATTGCACAATGGGGGAAACCCTGATGCAGC
>JBCCFC010000976.1:0-5362 GCA_039029935.1 Chloroflexota bacterium | reverse complement strand
TATCACACAACAGTAAGGGTGCCATTCTACGGTGTATGCCTTTAACGCAGAATCACGGGCAAGAAAACCGTTGCCCCCGCTTCTTGGGCGGTACGCTCTGGGTTAGCATCCATCAGATAATTCCAGCCTAGTGATTTCGACTCGGTGGCATCGGCCCCGACACCACCAAATGCGTTTGCAAGCAGCGTAAAGGAACGCAACTCTTGTAGACCGATAACAAAATCGACCTCAAAGGTTTCACCCGCTGTCAGCAGATTATCCTCACCCAAGTCTGTCACTGGGAAGGATGCCCCCACACCCGTTTGGTCATTGGTGGCGTTGAGCAGCACATTGTTGTTGTCCAATTCGGTAATCTCAAAGCTCATGTCGCGCAGAGGCGTTTCACCCACATTACGGAATTCGGCATTGAGCGTGAAGACACCAAATGGCGCATTCTCCTGTGGGGTTGCGCTGTATGAGCCACCGACACGGATGAGGTTGATAAGTGCGTTGACGTTGGTCTGCGTGGGGATTGGCTCGCCATAGATAAAGTCATCCATCACCACGAGGTCGACGCCATTGGCTGGATCATCCTCTGTGTTGGCGTCAATCGCGGTGTTGCCATTGACGAGACGCACCCGTGCCACACAAGCGGTGTCAAAGGTCAACCCGGCAAAGGAGAGACTCTCCTGCGTGTTGCCATCCACTGCCGGGACGCTCTGCGCATAGACCAGTTTGTTGTCCGTGTCATAGTAGCGCAAAGCCGTCACATCAGCGAGGTCTACATCGCTAAAGACCGCACCAAAGCCGTTGGTCAAGGCGGTGTCAGTCTGTGTAGCAGGATTAAAGAAGCGTGCATCAACCTCGTTGGAGCCGATGGCGGTGAAAAGCCGCTCCGCCGAGTATGTACTGAACGTCGATGCGTAGTTGGCATTGATGTTGGCAAACTCGATCCCCGTGCCAGATGCCTCGGTTGCGCTGAGTTGGAAGCCATTGCCGTTGGTGGTGAAGGCGATACCACGCGCACGGGGAGAGGCATTAAAGTTGAAGAAGTCGCCAGCAAAGTCGTTGGGTGCAGAAACGCCATCGGGTGCTGCGTCCCAGTTGATTTGGCGACGACCCGTGTCAAAGTTTTGTGGCACAGGGTCATTGAGCGCACCCAGTGCATCGCGATAGGCGTTGACCTCTGTGCGGATTGCATCGGCATCACCGCCTGTACTCGTAAAGATTTCCGGCAATCCACAGACAGTATCGGCAATCGGCTCACCATAGATAAAGTCATCCATGACCACCAAGTCGATGTCGTTGTCGGGGTCGTCATTGATGTCCGCACCCAAGGCCGAGGTTCCATTGGTCACGATGACATACTCAACACAGGAAGAGTCAAACTTTGCACCCGCAAACGAAAGCCCTTCATCACCCGCTTCTGGTTGAACGCCCAGCTTATAGAGCAAATTACGGTTGGCATCATAATATTCAATCGTTGTCGCTGCGCCCAAATCCACATCGCTAAAGACAGCCCCAAAGCCATCGACACGAGCGCTGGTGGTTTGCTGCGCTGGGTTGAAAAAATCACCGCGCACCACATTCGAATCAATGGCCGTAAAGAGCCGCTCTGCCGAATAGGTCTGGAAGATTGCTGAATAATTGGCGTTGATGTTATCAAACTCAATGCCCTCACCCGATGCCGCCGTCGCACTCAGTTGGAAGTCGGTTCCCTGTGTCGAGAAGGAGATGCCACGTGCGCGGGGGGCCGCATTAAAGTTGAAAAAGTTACCCGTAAAGGAGTTGGGCGCAGAGACCGCGTCAGGGGCAGCATCCCAATTGATCTGGCGGCGTCCATCCAAGTTGTTAAAGGGCGCAGGTGCATTGAGCGCACCCAAGGCCGTCCGATAATTCTCCACCTCGCCCCGAATGGCATCGGGCGAGTTACCTGTGGAGGCATAGATGGTGGGCAGACCGCAGCTTGTGATGGGTTGCGGTTCGCCGTAGATAAAGTCATCCATCGCCACCACGTCATAGTCATAAATGTCATTATTGGCTTCGTTGATACCGGCACCTAGCCCAATGTTGCCTGCGGTAATGCGGACCCAACGGACACAAGGCTGTGAAAAGTGCGCTGCGGCTAGTGATAACGTCTCGCTACCCGGCACGGCATTGGCATAGATGGTGTGAACCAACGTGTCGTTGACATCATAGAAGTCAATCTTGGTCGTCTCGGACTTATCCACATCCGTGAAGATTGCGCCAAAACTGTCCACCAGCGCAGGTGTGGTTTGGTCACTAGGACTAAAGAAATAGACATCAACCGTGTTTGCCCCAATCGGGGCAAAGAGACGTTCGGCAGAATACGTGTTAAACTGCGAGGAATAGGTGGCGTCAATGTTGTCAAACTCAATGCCCACGCCTGATGCTTCTGTCGCACTTAGTTGGAATTCGGTCCCCGTCGTCTCAAAGGCAATCCCACGCGCACGGGGAAATGCATTAAAGTTGAAAAAATCGCCAGCAAATGTGTTGGGGGCAGAGACCGCATCGGGTGCGGCGTCCCAGTTGATCTGGCGTCGTCCATCCAAATGGTTGATGGGGTTGGGTGCATTCAACACACCAATCGCGTCACGAAATTCCTCGACCTCACCCCGAATCGCATCCGCATTGGTACTCACGGCAGTGAACTCCGTCGGTGTGCCACAGGTTTGGCTTGTAGCCGCTTGGACACGCTGAGACAGCTCACCTGATCCCTGTTGTGGCAACTGGACCAGTGCAGATGTCAGTGTCAACATCATCACAAATAATAGGCGTAAACCGATTCCAATCGTCGAATACCTCATCCTGTTCTCCTTTTTCGCAATAGCGCAAAAATTACATCTTAATACTGCATGAGATCACAAATTACGAATTCTGGACCTTCGGGAGGTGAGCACAAAATCTATGTGTACCAGCGAAACTCGATGCTCACCTCCCGAAGGTCCAACGCAATCTCGAAGCGCACGTTATGACCTTATGCAGTAGAAAAGGCATATTGAAAACGGCGATGGATAAATTTTGCTCTACTACTTTTTTGTCGTAGTTGAAATAAAACAAAAGCCAGACTTTAGAATAACATATTCTATGTTATTTTGCGAGTGATTATATGATTACTGTATAATTTTGAACTATCTATGCTTCGACAATATACTAGGCAACCTGTACGAGCTGCGGAGTCAGTATAGCGTCCATTTTGATGTCCTCTGTTATAATAGGATTGAGTATAATACGCATTAGGTCACTCAGAATAATGCTATACAATTTTTGCAATAGACAGGTATGGACTATTGTCGTTAATGATAGGTAGGTGGCGTAAATTTTTATAGGTTAAGCGTAGTGTAATCAAATATTAATGAACTGGCAGGCCAACCTTGTTATCGGTATCTCGAAAGACTCTTTCGGAATGTCTCAAAGGGATTGATTATTTATGTCAACTTTAAGTCAAACAGCACAATTTACACAGGTTGTTCATCGCTTTGAACCCAATAGCAATCTGCGTCGGTGGTGGCACTTGAAGGACGATCCGCTCGGACATACAACCGTGCTGGAAGTTGAGCGCACAGATGACAACCTGTCTGGGAACTTGTGTCGTTGGGTTGTCCGTCGGCATGGAGTACGTGATCTGCAAGCCAATCCAAATATTGCCGCGGATGAGTTTGCGCTCTTGGATTGTCTGCTCAAACATGGCATTGCAACCGCCACACCCTATTATCTGGATACATCCTGTGAAATTTTGCCGACACCGTATCTAATCATTGAGTTTATGGATGGACAACCCGTCTACGGTCCCCTGCCAAGCGAGCAGGTAAAGCCCTATGCGGTCCAAATCGCCACGCAGATGGCAAAAATTCATCAACTTGACGTTGCGTTGTTGGATGTCCCATTTCTGGTCGCCCAATGCGAAGACCCAAGCAAGATTGCGGCGAAACAGGTCGAACGCTTTGAACGACGAATTGAACGACTGATACGTGCCAATCAAGAACAGAAAGAGCAATGGACCTTCCATGAAAAGCTGATCCAAGCCTGGCCTCTCCCGCAAGCAGAAACGTCAGTACTGCTGCATGGTGATTTTTGGCCGGGCAATCTGCTGTGGAAGAACCACGAGCTTGTGGCCGTGATTGATTGGGAGGATGCCCACCTTGGCAATCCGCTTGAAGATTTTGCCATCACACGGTTTGATATTCTCTTTATCTACGGTCTTGAGGCCATGACCATTTTTACTGATACATATCGTAGCTTGTCATCGCTCGACTTCACGACCCTACCCTATTGGGACTTATATGCTGCCCTACGCGCGGCTCCCGTCCTAGATGAGTGGTCTGAAGGGTGGGCTGAACTTGGACGACCGGATTTGACGGAGACAGAGATACACAAAAAGTTGGCATGGTTTGTGGCGCAGGCGTTGGATGCTTTGGTGTGACAGGGTGACAGGGTGAATGGGCGAATGGGTGACTAGGAAAAGGACTTTACCTCTATCTACCCTCTATCATGGTCTATCGCTGATACATCGACCTACCAGTGGAGATATAGAAAAATGGAGTAGGTTTGATGTAGATGCAGTCCGGCCAAACTGTGCTATACTATTGGTACAAACCCTCCCCTCCCTTGACTCTAAGCTAAGTCGTTTGGATGTGCCCCGTCCAAGCGACTTTTTTTTATTTCAACAAGATTCTCCTGTCACCGACATACGACAACGTTGCTAGGCATGACTGCCGCACTCACCCAGCGACCTCATTACCCGCAACCACACGCTCAAACACCGCAACCACACGCTCAAACACCGCCACCACCTCATCCACCGTCAACCCCACAACCGACGCCACACCCGCCACCAAGTCCGACGCCACCGCCTCATCCGCCTGCCCCTCCGCACACACATCACGCCACAACCGCGCCAAATTGCGCATGGCAATACCGACACTATGCTCATCCTGAAAATCACCAAAAATCGTGAGGGCTTGCAATAAATGCTGCCCCGCCTGCGCCCATTGCTGCTGACCCTGCGCCAATAGACCCAATTGACCATAGGTGCTGGCCTGATTGTAGCGGTCACCAAACTCGATTTTGAGTCTCAAAGCCTGTTGGAAGTGTTGCTCGGCCTGCGCCCACTGTCGCTGCTCCTGCGCCACCATGCCCAAGTGGTGATAGGTATTGGCCTGAGTGTAGCGGTCATCAAACTCGATAAAGAGTTGCAAAGCTAGCTGGAAGTGTTGCTCGGCCTGCGCCCACTGTCGCTGCTCCTGCGCCACCATGCCCAAGTGGTGATAGGTGCGGGCCTGACTGTAGCGGTCATCAAACTCGATTTTGAGTTGCAAAGCCTGCTGGAAGTGTTGCTCGGCCTGCGCCCACACCCGCTGCG
>JBCCFC010000975.1:0-5367 GCA_039029935.1 Chloroflexota bacterium | reverse complement strand
GTGACGATTGTTGTTGGAATAGCAATGCCCAATAAGGCATTTGGCTTCAATCCCTCTAAAACTATCGTCCCAACCGTTAGTCCAAACATCACCAGAATAACTGCTAGACCCATACGCTTGGCAATCAACCTTGTGTCCAGCGAGAAAATTCTTCTCTGGTATTTTGGCTGTTGCGTAACGGATTTCCACTCAGCAATCAACTGTTGTGGTTTCTGGCGAAATATATCGGCTAAGGAAGGCGTTTGGTCCTGATTGACAAATTCAACAACGTCTTCTGAGTATGGAATGGTGACATCTTGATCCCAAGCAAATCGCTCACCGATTAGCAAAAGACTGATGATATGCTGAAATGTTTCTTGGTTCACAGCATCCGCTTGCATATACCTATGAATAGCATATGGAATTACAATCCGAACGTCAGGTCTGGTGCTGGCATAGGACTCAGATAATGTTTGCAATGTATTCCAATCAAGATTCTGGACAATCGTCGCCACAACGACACTCAATGTATGATCCTCATTCTCGCCAAAAGGCCAAACCCACTGGCTCAGTTCCTGCACACCAGAGCTTGTAAAATCCGTAATGTTGTGTTGTTCAATCTTGATCTGTTGCAATACATTTTCGATGGCCGGAAGCTGTATCAAAACTGCCAATGCCCAAGCAGCAACGGCGTTTATTCTTGATGAGGGGTAATCCAGCATGGGTATAACCACGTCAATTGTATCGGGGGCCGGAATCTGCGAGCATATTTCAAGACAAACCTGCAAGATTTCTTCGTTCTCTGTGGCCCTCATAATAGATTCAATGGCAGGTAAGCCAATATTACCCAATTGAATTAATGCATCATGTGCAACGTCTCGTAAGGTGTCATCGCCAAGTGAACTCACTAACTCCTCTGCCGCCGCCTGTGTCGGAATATTTGCCAAAGAACGGATAGAAGCATGTCGGTTTACCGCTAGCGGTGTGCTGTGCAAATAATCAATGAGATGCTTATATGCACTAGATGCCCACTCGCGGTCCTCATCCGACGCTAACTCGGCAAGCGTGTTCAATATCTTGTTTGGTTCATCTTCTGTTTGTAAACGCGATACCAAATGGACAAGTACTTGCTCTGCAAGCTGTTCATCAACCGTTTTACCATCGGCAATACACGCACCAGCCATCAAATAGTAACCATTTTCAATCAATTTTGCAATTAACAAGTTCGCTTGCTTGGATATACCGCAATACAACAGACAAACTTCTTTCCAGCGTACCGGATTTTGTACATAATTCTCATACAGCGAAATCCAATCTCGCTCTGAGTCAATTTCGGAGGCTGCGAAGAACTCTTGGAATGTCAGATGTGAAAATTGAAGTCTTTGTGGACCAACATTAACCAGTAACCCACTATTTTTGATGATTTCATCGACGATTTGGGATGCTTTATCTTTCGCTCGACCAATTGTAGGTAAAACTTCGGCGGTAAAAATTTCTAATTCATCTCGCTCAATCTCATTACTTGCACCATTTTGCCGGTGTAGTTCGAGAGCCAACTTTTGTAGCACGCGTTGTTTTTCCACAGACCGGAATTGGTTTCGACGCTCAATATCTCTCCTCGAATCCCATTGCTTCAAAACCGCATCTATGCATGTTGTATAAAACTCGTCACGGTAATCTGGTAATTCATAGGTGGTTTCAACATATAAGGAGGTAATAATGGTTAACATCAACGGATTGCGACAGAGTTGCATTATCTGTTGACGTTCTCGCAGTGCATTCATTAATTCTATCGCGGATTTATCAGGGGGGAAAGCCCAATACCGTAAAAATGTAACAATTTGCATATCACTGAAGTGTGTGAGCGCAATGGTCGTATCTGTTATATCGTTCAACTGATTATCATAAGCGGCAACACGTGAGGTAGCAATCAGATAATTGTCTGGGTATTGATTGACAAATGTTTTGATTCTGCTATAGGTATCAGAGATGTATTCGTCTGCAACTTCATCTAGCCCATCAAGCAGAAGGAGTAAGTTTCCTTTTTGGAGGTATCGATTGATAAATCGCTTGGGGTTTGGAATTTGAAATATTTCGCTTTCTAACAAATGATATAAATATTCATCTAATGGTAGCTGTGTCGGTGCCCAATTTCGTAATTCAACAAATACAGGTAAAGGATCGCTAGATTTAAACAGGTCTCCATCTAGGGCTGCAATGCCAACACTCTTTAGAGCAGTGGTCTTCCCACTACCCGGATCGCCAACCAAGACGAATCGCTTATATGCTTTCATTGCTGATTTCAAATCAACGATCGTCCGCGTTGATGGTTCTCCAGGAACAATATGAGGGAGCATATATTCAGTATTGACTTTAATAGGGACAAACACATTACCCATTGATAATTTTTGAGTTGACCAGTTGGTAGATAATTGGTTAATATCCTCATATAACTTTTTTTTATACTCATGCAATGCCAGATAATTGAAGACTGGATATTTGGCAAAATGAGCATATATAAATCGGGGCAGTTCTATTGCAAGCATTTTAATAACAGGCCACACAAATTTAGATATGACAATACCCAGTATAATCGGAGCAACAGCACTAATGATAGCGATAATAATATTGGTTTGCAGTTCGGCGGAAAGACCATTCCACCAATTAATTAGTTCATTCATTTTGTAATCCCATTTAACCGAGTATGGAGCAAATTTCATCAACAAGCTTGATCGGGTCTGCAACCCTATTTTTTGGTTTTAGTTCGAGAGCTTTTCGTGTAATTTCATTCAGCTTTTCAGGTGATAAATCCATATATTTTTCTAATATTTCTTGAATTGTCAAACCAAATGAATAGATATCTGACTTTTCATTGATGCGCTTGCCAGCTTTCTGCTCAGGTGACATATATTTGAGCGTACCTGTACGATCTTTCTCTTGTAACCCTAACCCCAATAAGTGTTGAGAACAACCAAAATCAAGTAATTTGGCTGTATAATCATCCGCAATAAAAATATTACTCGGTTTAATATCACGATGAATTATTTTTTTGCTGTGTAGATAATTCAATGCCTCAGCAATTTGCGATAAAATATCATATATGAATGTTTTATACACTGGCAGAATAGGAGTGAGACTCTCTCCTGACAAAATGTCCGATAGAGGTACACCTGGTAAATATTCCATGACATAGAAAGGTTGCCCATAAAGAGTTTCGACATTATAGAGTTTTATAACATTGGGATGACTCAACTTAGATAACGTCTGGCCTTCTTTGATAAATTGGTTAATGATGTTTTTATGATTACTCCATCGTCTATGGAGAATTTTCAGTACGACATCTTGATTATTATCAGTATCAAACGCCTTATAGACAACGGCAAAACCACCCATGCCTAGTAATTGTTCAACATTAAATCTACCGAAGGTTGAACCAGCGAGATTGTGCAATTAACTCCTCCATTCATCCAACTTTATCATGATCTGTATAGTTTTGCCGTTGAATAAGGTGTAGAACGAGTTTATTACATATCCAACCAAATCAAAACTGTAAATACTATAGATATTGCGTACTATTTTACAAGTATATCAAGGAGAATTTTGTTCGTCAACTTCTAAATTCTGAGAAACAAGGAGTCAATAGTAAAATGAGAAATATAAAGGTAAGGTTTTCTGTTTTCATTAATGGAAAATATATAGAAGGAGGACTGATCTCATGAACTACTCACAACGAACCAACGCCCTCAACTAAGCCTCTGCTTTCGACCTCTACAGTCTCCGCGCTGCCATCATACGCATGTTGGACGCCCCACAGCGCATTGCCGAAGCCAAGAAACATCTGCGTATCGGTGACACCATCGAGTATTTTGACAACGACGAAAATCGTGTTATCAATTTGCCCTAATCAGAAAATTCGTTCATACTATCACTTGTGCGTTAACACATGTTCATTCGTCAACAACAAGAGGGTGGTGAATCATGAAAAGCAAAACATTTCGGAATTGTACATTACATTATTTGGAAAAAAACTTTGGGTTACGCCGAACATTTTCAAGTCAAGTACTTGACCAATGGCTTCAAGACAAACAGTCAATGACTGAGGCCGAACAATTGATGTTAGCAGATCGTCAAGAAGACCTGCGTATCAATAATAGTGCTTGGAACGAACAAGAACTTGCCATCAATTTTATTGGTCCTGTACTCTCGATGGTACGTTTTTGGGATCTATATCGCTATAACTTTTTTGCAGGTCGTCACCTTGGAACGCAGTTAGATAGTTTGGTTGATGAGGAAAAAATTGAGTTGAGTGGTGAGCCGGATGGCATGATTGCAACAGGATATTGGGAACCCGAAGTCCCCATGTTTGCCTTGATGGAATATAAGCGTGAAATGGGTTGGACAGGCGATCCGCCGGGTCAGGCAGTAGCAGCCATGCTTGTTGCTCAAAAACTCAATCAAGATGAACGCCCGATGTATGGTTGCTATGTGGTTGGACATCAATGGTTTTTTGTTGTGCTTGAAGGCAAACATTACACAATTAGCGAGGGGTATCTCGCCACACAGGATACGCTGTTTGACATCTTCCGTATCCTCAAAGCACTTAAGGCTATTATTATTCGGTATACGGCAGATAAAGATGAGTGAAGATGAGCATATGAACTATTCACAGCTAACCAACGCCCTCAACCAAGCCTCCGCCTTCGACCTCTTCCGCCTCCGCGCCGCCATCACGCGCATGTTGGACGATCCGCAGCGCATTGCCGAGGCCAAGAAGCATCTGCGCATCGGTGACGTCATCGAGTATTTTGACAATGACGAAAACCGTCCCATCAAGGCGCGGCTAACCAAGCTACAGCGGGTCAAGGCGACGGTGGAGAATCTGCATGATGGCAAGACGTGGATTATCCCGATTTACATGATCAATATCCATGCGGTCGATACGGAAATTGTGGAAGAGCGCAGTCGCGGTTTGGGGCGCAATGAGGTGGCGATCGGGGATAAAATTGGGTTTATTGGCAGCCGAGATCGTGTGGAGCGTCATGGTGTAGTGATACGGTTGAACCAGAAGACGGTGACGTTGGATTGTGGGGATGTGCAGTGGCGGGTTCCCTATAGTATGTTATTTAAGATTGTGGAGCAGCCTGAGGCAGAACAGCCTGAGACAGAACCAGCCAAGAAGAAAAAGAAGAAAAGACGACGGCGGTCTTAAGGCAGTAAAGTAATTCAAGCTATTTTCTCAAGGGTCGTCTTATACCAAATAAGGCTAATCCACAAAATAAATTACCCATTGAAACGCGGAGTTAGCGGGGTACCCTCTGGGTCCTATTGCGGGTTGTACAGGAGAACGCCGGCATTAGGACCCAGAGGGTTCCCCTGCCTAACTCCGCG
>JBCCFC010000974.1:0-5368 GCA_039029935.1 Chloroflexota bacterium | reverse complement strand
GGAAGAAAGTGATAAACAATTTAATCCCAGATATACTTTAGGTGCATATTATTTGTTGCGCGGATTCGATTTATTCCTATTCGATTCAAGCGAAAATTTTTATATATCGGATAAAGGATGGTCTTTTCTAAAAGATGATTTTCACACGATACTGGAGATCGATGAAATTGAAGGGATGACGGAGTTATTACAAATTTTGTCAACATACCCACATGCTAAACGAGCAGACTTACTACCCGGGTGGGAAAATTTCCTGAGTCAACATTCCAAATTTGGAACAGAAGTCACCATACGAGAAACTCTAAGAAGGCGTTTGCTAAATCTTATTGACAGAAAGTTAGTTGTGCGTCAAGGCAATTCTTATGTCATGACTAGCCAAGGTCATGCATATCTTGCAGCAATTACACCAAACCAGACCGAGGAAAACCCGCGTCAAAATGTTCTTGTAATGATTGAGGAATACAATGAACAACAACGTCAATCCCTTCGGGATTATCTTGCGAAAATGGACCCATATGCATTTGAATATCTTGTAAAGAATTTGCTTGAAGCAATGGATTATGAAGACGTACAGGTCACTCAGGCCAGCGGTGATAAAGGGGTCGATGTGGTCGCTAGGGTGCAACTAGGGATTACAGAGGTGATGGAAGTTGTACAGGTGAAACGGCATCAGGCCAATATCGGGCGTCCTACGTTGGACCAACTGCGGGGTGCTTTGCCTTACCACAACGCCATCCGCGGCACGATTATTACCCTAAGTGATTTTACCAAGGAATGTAAAGAATTTTCTGTCTTTCCGGGGGCAGCACCGATTACACTCATCAATGGGACGAAGCTGATTGAATTACTGATTGAAAACGAAATTGGTATTCAGAAACGCCCTGTAGAATTATACGAAATGAATTTTGACGAACTTGATGTAGAAAGTGAAGAATCGCTAATATAATGGAGTGTAGATGGACATAGATTTAAGAACAGCCGTCAAAGGCATGTTATACACGCATTTCCCCAATGAATCGGCCATGCATGTTGATGACAGCAACCGCAGCGACATTGCTGGGAAAATCCGCAAAATACTGAGCCATTTCAGCTATATCGAGTTGGATAAGCCGCGTCACCAAAGCCGTTCTGGGTACACCTCCAGACGGCAACTGCTCACTTTTACGGTTAATCTTCCAATCGATTATACGTTTCTCAAATATAAGTTTGATGATTTTGTTATTGAACACAACTCAAAAGATGAACTGATTCTCTACTATGAAGGCAATCGCTTCAATGTGTCGTCATTGGACAAGATTGAGATGATGGCGCGTGATTGTCAGTTGATTGCAGAGGTGCGACACGCCGAAGACACACAGCAAAGAATGATTCAAGATTTGCAGACGCAAAGTACATTGGCACATATGCGCAAACTGGTCGAGGAAGAAGGATACACCTTCGCGACACTGGGTAGCGGTGGTATCCCAAGCAAAGACATGTCAATCTACATCAAGATTGGTGAGGATCAGATGCTTTCGCTTACACTGCCTTATGAACACTTTCCCGATACGCTTGACCTGATTCAGCCAACGACAGAAACGATGCGGGCAGTGCATGAGATGGGCATATCGCTGGATGTTGAAAAAATACCACCTGATGATTGGTTTCATTGTCAGTGGATCAAGCCTGAATCTGCTGATGAAGAGGAGCGCGATAGACTATAATGGATTTTGACCTAAAAGCCACAATAGAGGGGATATTATCCCAGACCTTCTTAGAGGAATCACCCATCCAAATCGATCCAGCCAATGCGGAACATGCAGGAAAACGGATTCACAGCGAGTTGAACGGCATCAGCTATCTTAAACTGGATACATACCGACATCGCATGAAAAATTACCCCAAGGATCGCAAAGCAAC
Organism: Chloroflexota bacterium; assembly: GCA_039029935.1. Classification (GTDB taxonomy): domain Bacteria; phylum Chloroflexota; class Anaerolineae; order Caldilineales; family Caldilineaceae. The sequence continues at coordinate 3,469 of JBCCFC010000974.1, read as the reverse complement.
CCATGTATACAGTTTCTCGTTGGACCACCCAATGGAATTTTATCATCAGATGGCTGAATTTAGTCACTTTACCATCGAATTGAATGAGCAACATAATCTAGAGTTGGTCTATGGGGCGACGATTTACAAAATATCATCGTTTGATGAGTTGGTGGCGTTGGGGCGCGCCTGCCAACAAATTGCCGAGCGGCTCGACACCAGAGCCAAGCAGATTCAACGAGTGCGTGGGCTAAAGTCACAAGCCATCCTTGCGCATGTGAAACAACTGGCAAACAAGTATGGCTATACCTATGCCGCCGACTATGATGATCGGAGCGACGAGATGAACCTCTACATTCAGGTTCATTGGAAAATGCTACGAATGACACTGCCTTATGATCGCTACCCTGATTTCTTAGAGATGATTGAACCGACGATTTTAACGGTTCAGAAGCTCTTTGATAAGGAGATTAAATTTAGTCTAAGGTCGGACAGTATATCAGATTCTGAGTTTTTTTCTGATAAGTGGGTGACACCAGAATCGCTGGCAAAAGCAAAATAAAGGAGAAAATCATGCCTAATCTAATTTTGGAATACACGGACAATGTTGAGTTTGATGCCCATGCGTTATTCAAACAACTACACGAAACGATGGTCGACACGGGTGCAATTCGGATGAAGGGGTTAAAGAGTCGGTCCATCAAGCTGACCGATTATTACCTTGCGGATGGCGACCCTGACTATAAGTTGGTGCATCTCAACATTGTGCTACGCGAGGGACGTTCGCGCGAGGTGCGCGAGGATATCGCCCAACGTGCGATGGCTGTGTTAGAGTCCACCTTCGGGCATTACCGCAACAATGGAGGGCATATTAGCCTTACAACAGATATGAAAGAGTTGGAGCATGGACTTGCCTTGACCAATAGTAACTTTCCGATTAAATCATAGGATGAGATTTTGTTGAAAAAACCGCAGAGGATTTAGGAGAAAACAGGGAGATGGGGGATGAAGAGATGGGGAGATGGGGAGATGGGGAGATGGGGAGACAGAGTAAATTATTCAACTCATCACTCATCACTCATCGCTCATCACTCTTCACTCTTCTTTCCCCTCTGAGGTTGAAATTAAGGGGAAGAATAGGAAATCTGATGACGAGTCAATACCTTACCATTGATAATTTATATGTTGAATTTTCTGGGCGACGGCAATTATTTCGAAAACCACCGCCTCCCGTCAAGGCTGTCAACGGGGTTTCATTTGCCATTGACAGCGGCAAAACCTTTGGGCTGGTGGGCGAGTCCGGCTCTGGCAAATCCACGATTGCGCGTACCATTCTGCGGCTTGTTCCCGCCAAGGATGGTTCCATTAAAGTGGCGGCGGATGAGGTGACAACGATGAATGACCGGCGTGAACGGCAGTTTCGCAGCCAAGTACAAGTGGTCTTTCAGGACCCGTACTCGTCGCTTAACCCCAGTCATGTCGTTGGCGAGATCGTGGGTGAATTGGTAACACAGCACAGAGGTGTTAGTGCTGGCAGGGAGCGTGACCAGATTGTTGGTGATTTGCTAGAGCAGGTGGGGCTAGGGCGTCACTTTATGGGACGATTCCCCTATGAGCTATCGGGTGGTCAGCGGCAACGTGTTGCCATTGCACGGGCACTCTCGGTGGAGCCAGAGATGATTATTTGTGATGAGGCCACCAGTGCGTTGGATGTCTCGATTCAAAGCCAGGTGATCAATTTGTTGGAGGAGATTCAGGAGAAGACAGGGGTAGCCTACCTCTTCATTGCCCATGATCTGGCGGTGGTGCGTCATATCAGCCATGACATTGGTGTTCTCTATTTGGGCTATCTGGTTGAGCAAGGGCCATCCGAGCGCGTCTACAACGAGGCGGCACACCCCTATACGGCCATGCTCCTTGCTGCCGAGCCGATCCCTGATCCAGAATTACAGAAACAGCGTGTGGAAGTGCGGCGCATGTATCACATAGATGCCGAGCCGCCTAGCCCAGCCAATCTGCCACCGGGATGCCCCTTCACCAACCGCTGTGCATTGGTTATGGATGTCTGTCACGAAGAAATGCCGGGCGAGACGGCTGTGCAGGGTGGTGGCACGGTACGCTGTCATCTGCACACCAGTGGTCCGAAGTTGAACGGCGGGTCGGTGGTCTCATTGTTGTCGGAGGCAAGTCAACAGTAGAGGTATGAGGTGATAGAACAAAAAATGGCTGACTTTTGTGAAAAAGTCAGCCATTTTTTGTTCTATCACCTCATACCTCTGCTATCCCTAATAGTGAATATACACTTCAGTTCCCATATGCGCCCAGTCATAAAGCTGCTGGGCCTGAGTCGGTGTCAGATGAATACAGCCATGACTCATCGGTTCACCAAAGTTGTTGTGCCAATAGGCTCCGTGAAAGGCGTACCCTTTCCAGAAGTACATCACCCAAGGGACATCTTCAATGTCATAGCCGGGACCGCTCATGTGTTGTTGGGTATATTTGCGGTTGACCAGATAGCGACCAGTGACAGTCGGTGTCCAAGGGTTGCCAGAGCTGATGGATGTATCCATAAAGATGCTGTTACCATCCCACGCGGTGAGATGCTGTGTACTCAGGTTGACGTCAATGATGCGCGCCCCACCATTGATTTTGGCTGGTGGCAGGCGTGGTCCTAAGGTTTTGGTTGCACCATAGATGCGTAGCTTTTGACCTCGCCACACAATGTTGGCGTTGGTCAACCCGTTGCTCTGCATCAAATATTCTGGTGCCACACCATAGAGCGCGGCAATGGACGAGATAGTATCGCCTGCTTTGACAACATGAACAAGGCCACCTGTCGCAGTGCTAATGTCGCTGGCAGTGCGTACAGGGATTGACAACTTTTGCCCCAAATAGACCATATTTGGATTGCTGATGCCATTGTGTTGCATCAATGCCTGAGTCGTCACCCCATAGCGCGCCGCAATCTTAGAGAGCGTGTCGCCTTCACGGACAAAAGCGGTCATACCGCTGTCCAATGGTTTGGTATAGGTTGCCTGTGGTGCTGTTGTTGTCTGTGTTGCTGTTGCTGTTTGTGTTGCCGTGCTACTGCCCGGAATGGTTAACCGTTGACCAAGACGGACAATGTTATAGTTTGTGATGCCATTGGCCTCGGCCAACGCTGCCGTTGTCACGCCATAATTTTGGGCAATCAGCGACAGGCTTTCACCAACACGCACAACATGGGTTGTGCCAGATTGTGCATAGGCTGGCACAGCACTGCTGAGTGAGAGTAGAATCGTTAAACAGAAAATCAAAAAAAGTTGACTAAATAAACGCATAAAACCTCTATGAATTATCACAGTAAGAGTGGGAAGTTAAGAAAGGTCCATGTGTGTCAACTCTTCCTGATCTTCCTATTCTTCCTATTAAATTGTTTTTGTGTAATGGTAAAGGACATGTTGAACAATTTGTAACAAGGTTAGTGTGCCGTCCCTATTTGTGTCAAAGG
>JBCCFC010000973.1:0-5378 GCA_039029935.1 Chloroflexota bacterium | reverse complement strand
TTCTGAAGTGTTTGTACAGTCGAATCTGAGTGGGTTCTATAACACCATTGGGCAGTTTGAGATTGCCATAGACATAGGGAATGAAGTCCTCAACAATAGTCAGCAAATCGGTCGGTCCAATCTTTATCGCAATGCACTACTTAATTTGGGTATTGCTCACCACAATCTGGGTAAACTCGATAAAGCAGCGGCTCTTCTAGGCGATGCAATAGACCTGTGTCAGCAAACAGCCGATGGGTGGATTGAAGTAAACAGTTGGCTCCGAATGGGACATCTGCACATAGACAGGAAGCAATTTGCCGAGGCGTTGAATGCTTTTGAAAAGGCAGAGGCACTGCAAACTGACATAGACGAAACGAGTGTACTGGCCGAAACTTGGTCGGGGTTGGCAGCAACCTACATGGGGTTGGGCGACATCAAGAATGCCAAACGGTATGCGCAACAGGCACTACCCTACATGCACGCTGACAAAATAGATGAAAGTTGGGCATGGGCGAGAGCCTATTTCTATGTTTGCCAGATTCTTGCGCAGATTCAGGACGAACGTGCCGCGACTATTATTCGATATGCTATTGACGCAAGAGATACCCGAGCGGCCAAGATGTCAGATGAATCCCGCCGTCACACCTATTTGTGGCATGTCTCTGAGAATCACATGTTGGATGTGCTTTATGAGTGGATAGTGGAGAGTGGATAGCGGATAGTTGGTCCTAAACTCCTAGACCTTCGGGAGGTGTCCGTAGATGCTTCAAACGTATCCAAACCTCTCTGGACACCTCCCGAAGGTCTTACTCTACTACTCAAATAGGCAAAATCTACATGCCAAACACGAGGATGGGTTTTGTGTTGTAAGTTCTGTTTTTGATGAAAATCTTATCATCCCATGAGCGTTTCTGGACGCTGCGATCAAAAATCAACAAATAGCCTTCCTCGGCATCGCTACGGTCCATGTACCACCACGTCTGCTCTAGCCCTTCTGTGATTGTCTCCTCTAAATCACCATAGCGAATTTTGAGTTCGATGACAATTTTCTGCATATCGGTCAGCGTATGATACGCCCACTCATGGCTTTCTTTTTGTAGTTGATCTTGAGGTTGGATGGGCCACTCGACATACAAATCGGTCCGTCTGCGCCCACGACCATACTCACGCTCAATCCGACCGCCGCCGTTGACAATACGCTGCAAAAACGCCTGCATGAGCAACTGCGGTCCCGCCTCTTTGTAGTTAAATCGCTCAACCCATGATTCTGAATGACGACGGAAGAATGCCTGAAACGCAGTCAGCAGTTTGGGCATATCCAGCCGCCCATGCTCATCAACATACCACGCGGTTTCATATTCAATTGTCGCCTGTGTACTGTAGTTTAGCTCTCGTGGAATAATTTCGCTGTAAATGGGGTTGGCGATTTGGAGTTGCTTGCCCACTTTGCGAATCAACCCTAAATCTTGTACATAGGCAATGTTATCATTATCGACAATTTCTGGCTCGCCCTCTCCTGCTAAGATCGGCTCGATGACATCCTTCACACGGGGTTCCTTCAGTTTATCTGTCAATTGGTCCAGATGTGTGTCCCGTCTGAGGATAAGTCGCTCTTTGGCAATTTTTACCATAGGCTCTGTAATTGCAACCATGCGCTCACGATTCTCTTTCATATTGTGGGTGAGTTCATGTGCCATTGCGTTCACCAACCAAGGCTGTCCCTGGGTCAGATCCCATAATAAGTCTATCGCACCCTCATGAAAAATCTGCCCTGTGACATCTGTATGCTGTTGATAGAGGGTGGCAACTTCATCTTTTGTGAAGTCACCCATACGGAGCGACTCGGCTTTAATATTAAAGGCACTCCCGCCTGTAATCACTGTCTTTTCACGGCTGGAGTGGATACGGTAATCACGGACATCGCGGATGCCACAGAGTATGATGCTGTGCGGGAACCCTCGCGGGCGGTTGCCATAACCAGCGCGTAGCTGGCGTAGGGTTGATATCAAGGTATCGCCGATAAGCGCGTCAACTTCATCAATCATCAGGACAATAGGCTTGGGACTGGCAGCAGCCCAAAGGGTTAATAACATTTGCAATGCACTATCTTCGCCATAATCCTCTAGCACCGAAGCCCGATTTTCTTGAACAAAGTTGTCTGGTAGATGAAGCATTTCCCCGAGTCCAATTGAGCTAAGAATGGCGCGGATACCCCTGTAGACATCCTCACGTGCGGACTGTGCATTTTCAACGTTCACATACAATGCCTGATATCGTCCCTGTTGGTTCAGATAGTCCATCAAGGCCATCATGAAGGTGGTCTTGCCCACCTGACGCGGGGCATGAAGGATAAAATATTTTCGGGCATCAATCAATCCCACAATCTCATCCAGATTAAACCGTTCAAGTGGTGGTAGATAATAATGGATATCAGTCTGTATTGGACCTGCGGTATTAAAAAAACGGTCAACGAGTGTCATGCGAATCTCTCTTTCAGCCACATCAGGCTCTGTCATCCGAACAAGTTATCGGTAGAGCGTATCATATCCCAAAACGCACACAATGGCAACAGTTGGTAAGTGAATAGGGAATAGTGATGAGTGATGAGTGATGAGTGATGAGTAAATAATCAACTTTCAACTTTCAACTTTCAACTTTTCAACCTCATCAAGAATGGCGCGATTGACTTCTACATTTTTCAAAAACGAGCGACGCAACACATCATCTGTCAACTCATCAGCCCATTGCCGCAGTTGGGCATGGGTCTGAGCCAACAAATCAGCGGCACGGGGGTCTTTGGTAACACACAGCACTTGGTAGCAGACCCAATGGGGCCAGAAAAATTCGCGGCCATAGTGGTCCTCGATCTCTGTTTCCAAACGTGGATAGAGCCATTCGACATGTCTGAGTGCCTCTGTGAGGATCGATGCAGTCTCGTGTGCGGTTGCGATTTGTGCGAGTCTTCTTTTCTGTACATAGTGCCGATAGCCAACATCGGCCAACCCAGTACGTGGCGGTAAGCGTTCACCTCCCCCGTCGGCTGAGCTTGTCGAAGCTGAGTGCCCCCCTTCGACAAGCTCAGGGGGCTGAACGGTTACACGTGGCGACATCGCCAACGACTCATGCATGGGTCCCGCGGTCTGTGCCAGTGCCTGTTCAAAGGCTGCCTGTGCCTCTATCAACAGTTCTCCAGCAACGTAGGCGTATCCCAATGCCATGTGACCCAATAGCTGTTGACTGTGCGCAATGTCTGCATGTAAATCCAACATCTGTTGTGCCAACATCTGGCCTCGCACAGCGTTGCCCTGTAAGGACGCCGCTATACTCAGATTGTTCAGTAGGAGATAACGCAGATTGGGGTCTTTCGCCACCTCATCATCTGTCATCAATGGCTCTAACCACTGTTGCACCTGTGCGTATTGCCCCAGCCCGATGTATTCGGATGACAAGGCTGCAAGTGTGTAAATTTCACGATACCTATGCCCCAACTGACGATGGATTGAAATGGCAGCTTGAAGATAGGAGATGCGCTGAGTGTTGGTTGCCCCATGCATGGTCTTGCCAAGGATGGTCAATGTCTCCGCTTCTCCCTCGCGATCATGTAGTTGCTGACGAATACGCAACGCTTCTTGCAAATAGACCATAACGCGCTCATTGCCGCGACGATAGGAGGCCAGAAGCAGCCCCATCTCATAGAGCATCTCGGCCTCGCGCCAGCGGTTGCCGCTCTGACGGTAATAGTCGAGTGCCTGTTCGCCATACTCCAACCCCAGCACCACATTGCTGTCATAAAAGGAGGTATAGTAGGCGCGCAACATGTGATAGCGCCCATACAGTGCTGTTGGGGATGCTGCTGATAATGCTTGCCCGGCGAGATTCATGTTGTGTCTGATCGCGTCCAAGTCACCCGACAGAATCGATAGATAGGCCATCGCCAGATAATAGCGTACCCGTAGATTGCTGACCTCTTGGGAGGATGGCAGTGAGTCATGCTGTTGTATGGATCGGCCAACCCGCAAGCCCTCGGAAGCCTGCGATAGTTTCTGATGTGTTTCCATACGCACGACACGAATATTGAAGGCGAGCATGTCAATTTGTTCCAAGGTTTCCTGTAGGTGTTGACATTGAATGAAAATTTCTTGATACGCGCCACCCAATGTATAGAAATGAACCAGTGGATTAAACACTTGTGCGAGCAAGGCTACCCAGCGGTGCTGTTGGGCTTGTTGCCAAGCAAGTTCAATGTTGTCCTGAGCGCGGCGTAGATGTGTCATTGCCGCCACTGTCTCTACGCTATCCAATCGCGCTGACTGCTCGACCACAAAGGTCAAAAAATAGTGACAATATCGTTGCCAAAAATCAATCGTTTCCGGTGAGTCATCTGCATATGTTTTCTGCCATTGATCACGCAAAAACGCCTGCGTTAACGGGTGGAGCGTATATCGTCCTGGCTGTGCTGTTTGCAACAGTGAGCTATCAGTCAGTCGTTTTAGTTGTGGTCGCGAGACGCCAACAATGGTCTTTGCAGCAGCATAATCAAACGTACTGGCGAACAGGGCTAATTGGAGCAGTATGCCCTGCTCTTGTGTGGATAGCAGATGCCAAGAGTGTTCAATCAGCGCGTCAACCGTCTCATGCCAAGCCATGTTGGTGACACCACCAGCATTCACGCCTGCACTTTCGTTGATAAGCAATGCCCGATTCTGGCGTAGTTCTTCGGCGATTTCTGCCAGCGTCATATGCTCAGTCCACGCGGCCACCATTTCTAGCGCAAAGGGAAGCCCGCCCGTTTGTGCGCAGATGGTGGCGATGCTGGGGAAATCCTCCTCATACACTGCCAGCCGTGAATTATGACGACGGGCACGGTCCAGAAAAAGCTGGACACCAGCATACGTCATGTTGTCTGTAGACACGTTGTCTATTGACACGTTGTCTGTAGACACGTTGTCCATCGGCATATCTAGTTTTACGTCGCCGTCTGTACGTTGTCCACGCGCCAAATCACGCCGAAGTTGTCTATCAAGTGCATCTGGCTCAGGCACAGGCAGCGGGTCAATCTGTAGAACCGTCTCCCCTTGCAGTTGCAGCCGATTGCGCGATGTCACCAGAAATGTGCAGTTGGGTGTCTGCTGCATCAATCGTGTGACAAGGGGCTTGGCATCAAGGACATGTTCAAAATTATCAAAGATGATCAACAGTGTATGTGTGCGCAGATAACTCGTAACCTGCTCTTGCAAATCGACACGACTGCCGGGTGGAAGATTGAGTGCAGCGGCCATTTCAATGAGAATCGCCTGCTGTGTTTCGTTCTGCGCCATAATTTGACCTGATATCGGTGGGGCGATTCCGCCCAATGGCACAAAGCAGACGCCATCGACAAAGCGGCTATCTTCCTG
>JBCCFC010000972.1:0-5380 GCA_039029935.1 Chloroflexota bacterium | reverse complement strand
GTTGCTGGCAGATCAGGGAGCAGAAGTGATCAAAGTCGATGCACCGGGGAGTGCCGAGCGCAATACACCAGCGACATCGGTCTACAATCGGGGGAAGAAACAGCTAGAACTGGACCTCAAACAAGCCGATGGCTTGGCAACCGCCAAGAAATTGATTGCATCGGCAGATGTGGTCATTGAAAACTTTCGTCCCGGTGTGATGGATCGTCTAGGGCTAGGGTCAGAGGCGATGACCGCGCTCAACCCTGGTCTTGTCTATCTGTCATTGCCTGGATTTGCGGCATCCGATACCGAACGTGCGTCTATCCGTGCCTTTGAAGGCGTGTTAAGTGCGGCAATCGGTCTCTATACAGACCTACAATCCTTCCGCCGATTCTTCAACGCACGACCCGTCTACACACCAATTGCGCTAGGCTCCACCTATGGAGCAATTCATGGGGCGATTGCGATTACGCTGGCCCTCTATGCGCGAGAAGAACATGGGGCTGGCGAAGTCATCGAAGTGCCGCTGGTCGGTGCAGCCATGTCGGCGATGGCGATTGTCAATCTCATTGTTGAGCCACAGCCAGAACGCTTGGGCATGCCCCCCTTTACCGCAGAGGAATCGGCCCGCATCCCAGAGTGGCAGGCATCGGTACAGGAGAAAGGGGAGAGCGTTATCTCAGAGATTGCCGCAAGCATGGCTGGCATGGGTTCACCCGCCACCGCCACACAACTGGCAGGGGATGGGCAGTATATTTACTATCTGTCTGGCGGTCACAGCCGCAATACCCGCGCCTTTTTGATGGCATTGGGCTTGTATGATGAGTTGCTGGCTGAGGGTATGGTTGATGTCCCCGTCTATGAAAACTTCCATCTGGACAACAACTTGGCCTACACGACGGGGTGGTCGCGCGAGTGGAACATCAAAGTACAGGAAAAGATTGCCAGCGTGGTGGCGCAGCAGCCCGCCGAACATTGGGTGGATCGGGTGGGAGATGTTGGCGTCCCCTGCGGTGTCCATCGTACATCCAAAGGGTGGCTCCACGCACCAGAGACCGATGCGGCTGCGCTCACCGTGGAAGTGGATGACGCAACCTTTGGCAAAGTGCGCCAGATTGGTGTGCAGACATGGCTGGCAGGAACCGATAAACAACATATGCAGCCAGAGCCAGTACAACCCTTTAACCTCGCCGATTTAGTGGAGCGTTCCATTTCGACCAATGGTGTATCTGCCGAGGAGGGTAAAGCGATTTTGGCAGGTGTCCGTGTATTGGATTTATCCAACGTCCTGGCGGGTCCTGCCAGTGCGCGCACCTTGGCTGAATATGGCGCAGAGGTCATCAAGATTGATCCACCCAGCCCCAACTTTGGCCCACAAATTGCCTGTCGTTTCCCCATCGAGGTCAGCCCAGGCAAACGTAGCATGATTCTTGATCTCAAGACCGATGCAGGCCGAGACATTTTTTACAAGCTTGTCAAAACAGCCGATGTCATTGTACATAACTTCCGCCCTGGTGTCGCCAATCGGTTGGGCATTGACTATGAAAGCCTGACCGCGATTAAACCCGACTTGGTGTATGTTAACCTGACCGCGTTCAACGGACCACGCCCCGGTCCTTGGATGGAACGCCCCGGTTTTGATCCGTTGTTACAGGCGGAGACAGGCATCCAACTACGCTATGCCGGTGACGGACAAGCCCCAATTCTGCATGGCTGGGCATCGTGTATCGACTACATCACAGGTTACTCGGCCACCTTTGGCGCAACCTTGGCACTGCTCCGTCGTAAACGCATCGGCAAGGGTGATTTGGTGACAACATCGCTGGCCCAGGGGGCACAATTGGTCCAAGCACCACAGATGGTGGGGGCCGGGGATATACAACCAGGCATCGAGGAGCAGGGTCAGCACACGGTGGGTGAACATGCATTGCATCGCATGTATCAGGCAAAGGATGGCTGGGTCTTTGTCGCCGGGTTGCCATCAGAGCAAGGGTTACTGCGCCAGATGACGGCGTTTCAAGATGCAGCCGACGATGTATGGGCAGATGATACACAGGTCGCCACATTGCTGGCAGAAACCATTGTGACCCAACCTGTTGCCAATTGGGTCAACGCCTTCAACGCGGCGGGGCTGGGTGCACATCGTGTCGATTCATTGGATGATGTGCGCAATCAATACATGCATGAAGGCACAACCGAGGCGTTGCAAGCCTCATGGGATGATGGCCGCTCGATTTCATGGGTTCGTTTCACCGACCATCCCGTTGATGATTCCGGCAATGAGCGCGGCAAAGGCATTGTCGAATTAGCCCCACCCGCCTATGCGCGTATGAAACGTGCGCCCATCCAGCTTTTATACCCAGCACCCAAACAGGGAACGCATACACGTGCCATCCTCTCAGAACAGGGATATAGTGACGAACAGATTGAGACGTGGCTGGCTGAAGGCGTGATCAAAGAGCAATTGCATGAGAAGTATTTACCAGCATAGCGGGCAAAACAGTATCGCAGGTTGCCTACCTGCACCACAGATAATCACTCTGTGGTACTCGATCATAGTATCGCAGGTTGCCTACCTGCGCCACAGATAATCACTCTGTGGTACTGCAATATAGTATCGCAGGTTGCTTACCTGCGTCACAGATAATCAATCTGTGGTACTGGCTCTAGTATCGCAGGTTGCCTACCTGCGCCACAGATAGGCACTCTGTGGTACTGCAATAGTATCGCAGGTTGCTTACCTGCGCCCACAGATAGCCAATCTGTGGTACTCGATCATAGTATCGCAGGTTGCTTACCTGCGTCACAGATAATCAATCTGTGGTACTGGCTCTAATATCGCAGGTTGCTTACCTGCGCCACAGATAGGCAATCTGTGGTACTGCAATATAGTATCGCAGGTTGCTTACCTGCGCCACAGATAATCAATCTGTGGTACTACATCATAGTATCGAAGATTGCCTAGCTGCCTAAAAAGAAGGAGAAGAACCATGACAATGTTAAGTGATACAGAAGCGTTGAGCAGACGCGATGAATTGGTTGAGCTTGGCTACACAATTATCCCAAACGTGATGCCGCAAGAACTGATTGAGGAGTTAAAGGCATGGAGCGATGAGGTCTTTACCAAGATCAATGTCGATCCCAAGTATCGCTATCAAGGCAGTGATGTACATGTCTACACGAAGGAACGTTGGGCAATGATGGATCGCGAGCCGGATGACCGACGTTTCCCCGACCCCATTGTGCGTAAGATTATTGAGCAGCCGTTACAAACACAACTCTGCAAACAGATGATGTTGGAGGACCTACGCTCTAGCGGCAACATCATCATTCTGTCCAAACCGGGCTATGGGCCACCGCTCTACTGGCATCAGGATTTTATGAATTGGAACAGTCCCATTGCGGCCACACCTTGGCCGACCAAAATCTTTCTCTCCTATTACATGACCGATACCACGCCAGAGAATGGCTGCCTGCGCGTCATCCCAGGCACACACCGTAAACGGATTGAGCTACACGATATCTTGCCTGATGCACACGAAGCCGAAATTCAAGCCGTGGACGATCTGTCACATCCAGCCTTTGCTGACCATCCCGATGCCATTGATGTCCCCATGAAAGCGGGGGACCTAATCATCGCTGATGCGCGCCTCATGCATGGAGCGTATCCAAATCAGACCGACCAGCGACGTACCTTGCTTCTCGCATGGCACGATGTCTTCCGCTTTCCCAATCCGCCAAGCTGGTGGACGGGCGATGTACCTGATGTCGTGAAGAATGCAGATTTGACCGCAAAGTATGAGGTGTCGCGAACACCATCGCACTATATCTAAGCGTTCTCAACCCATCACATTACGGCAGTTGTATGACAAACCGTGTCCCTTCCCCCAACACGGACTCTGCCGCGATTGTCCCGCCATGTGCCTCCACAATCGCCTTGGCAATCGCTAACCCCAGCCCCGACGAACTATTTTGGGCGACACCGTCACTGGCTGTGCTTCCGCTGGATGAGCGTTGACGTGAGTCGTCCGCACGATAGAAGCGATTGAAAATCAACGGCAGTTCATCCGCTGCAATCCCCACACCTGTATCTTGTATTGCGAGCGTGACAAGCAAGCCTGTTTCTTCACGGTCTGATTCATTAGTGGCAGTCGCACTAAGCACAATTTCGCCCTCGCTTGTATACTGTATGGCATTGGAAACCAGATTGTTGAGCACTTGGGTAATCCGTTCAAGGTCAACGGACACAGAGGGCAATCCATCCGGTGCGTCAATACGCAGTTTCAACCCCTTTTGTTCGGCCTGCATAATGTAGGCCAGCCCGGTGCGCTCCAACAGTGCCTTGGGGTCTACAGCACGACGATTGAGTGTTAGTTTGCCGGCATCGGCCAAGGACAGTGTACGAAGATCATCCACAAGATGCTGTAGATGCTGGACCTCTTCGTACATAATGCCATAGAGTTTGGGTGTTCCTTGAATATCGCCCCGTTGCAACCCTTCCATATAGCCACCGAGGATACTCAACGGTGTGCGCAGATCATGCGCAATATCAGCCGTCATCTGTTGACGTAAACGGCTGGCGTTGGCAAGGTTTGTACTCATCTGATTAAATGAGGTTGCCAGTGTACCAATCTCATCTTTGCCATGCACGGTAACTTGATTGCCGACATCACCAGCAGCCATCGCCTCGGTGGCCTCTGTCAAGGCACGCAGCGGGTTGGTCAAGGTTCGCGCCAAAATCCAGCCGACGAGGACAGCGATGATAATGGCGATAAACGCACTAAGAGCAGTGGCGAGCGAAACACGATGGCGAAAGTCATGTTCTTGGTGAATAGATGCTGGAGGCATCAACGTTGGCGTACTGTCATTTTCTTGAACAACACCATCCACAAGAGTATTATACTCATCATCTAAGGCATCATCAAAGAGAACATAGCCGACAACGGTATCATCCACGGTAATCGGCAACCCGCCATCCAATTGTGCCGCATCAAGGGATGCCCCTTTTTTATACATCCAATCACCCCGTACCACAACCCCATCCCCATCGACCAGCGCCAAATCTCGTCCACGAAGACCCAGATAGCGGTGTTTGCGCAGATGCTGTGACACGTCATCCCAACTCTGGTGCTCGACAAAATAATCGGTGAGAATATCTTCAAGCAAGGCACGGTAATGGCTATCAACAAAACGGTCAAACTCAGCCTCTGTCTGGATACGCACCAAAACAGCAACCAAGCCCACCCCCGTGACACCAATCACCAAAAACGCCATCGTTAATTTAAACGCCAACGACCGAAACATAGTTTATCCTTCAAGTTGAAGAGTTGAAAGCTGAAAGTTGAAAGTTGAAAGTTGAAGAGTTGAAGAGTTGAAGAGTTGAAGAGTTGAAGGGTTG
>JBCCFC010000971.1:0-5384 GCA_039029935.1 Chloroflexota bacterium | reverse complement strand
GGTGCAGGCAACAACAGTAGGGAGAACCACATCCTACTGCAATGAATTGGACTGCAACGCCATCATGGACAGTTGTCCGATCGACATCAACACGAACTTGCCAATTGGCCCCCACCATCTCATTGAGCTTGGTGTCGAAGCGAATACACTGGTGGCGGTAGTCATGGAACGGTCGCTTGACATGGTGGTAGGCTTGTTGGCGGTTCTCAAGGCGGATGGGGCCTATGTACCCATTGACCCGAATGCCCCCTCAGAACGTATCCAGTTTATCTTGAATGATACAAACGCTTCGCTCATCTTGACACAGACAGAGTGGCGTTTACAAATTGCCATTGCCCCTGACCAGTTGCTCGTCGATATAGACAAGCTCAGTCCCAAGTTGGCAAAAATGCATACGGATGACACACAGCCTCGGACAACAGCAGAGCATCTGGCCTATATTATTTATACATCAGGCTCAACAGGACGTCCCAAAGGGGTTGCGATGCAACACAAGGCTGTCACCCATTTCTTACAATGGGTGATATACAATTTTGGGATGAACCCATCAGATGCCATGTTGCAAGCAGCAACGTTTACGTTTGATGCATCAGTTTGGCAAATTTTTTCCCCCTTATTATCTGGTGCGACCCTCGTCTTACCTAAACCTGGTGGAGAGAAAGAGGGACTTTATGTAACTGATTTAATTCAGAAACATCGTATAACCTTCATAAGCATGGTCGCCCCATTATTAACATTGTTTGTGAAAACTGGCCGACTATCAGAATGCCAAACAATACGCCATTTTGTTTCGGGTGGTGAGGTATTACCGTTAACCACAATTCAAAGCATTCAGTCTCAACTGACCGCCCAGATTAACCATGTGTACGGACCGACAGAAACCTGTGTTTTTGTGACGTGGTGGCCGTGTCCAGCCAATCCCACATATGTTGTGATGGGGCGCCCCATCGGTGGAACGCAAGCATACATTCTAGATCCAAGTAATCATCCTGTGCCTATCGGTATGCAGGGCGAACTTCATATCGGTGGGAAACAACTGGCAGTAGGCTACCTCAATCGCCCAGAATTAACAGCAGAACGATTCATCGACCACCCAGAATTTGGACGGCTCTACAAAACAGGCGACCTCTGTCGATGGCGACCAGCACCCGCAGACGCGCCCAAAGGACACCCGCCGAACATCGAATACATGGGACGAACCGACTTCCAAGTCAAGATACGTGGTTTCCGTATTGAGTTGGGCGAAATTGAGCATGCACTGTTGGCACAGGAAGGTATACGTGAGGCGGTGGTATTGGCACGGGAAGAGAGTGCAGGTGATAAGCGGTTGGTTGCTTATATAGTTGAAAGTGGAAAGTTGATAGTTGATAGTGAAGAAGCGGAAGATGCCCCTGTAGACTCTTCAACCCTTCAACCTTTCAACTCTTCAACCCTTCGCTCCTCCCTCGCTCAACAACTGCCCGACTATATGATTCCATCGGCCTTTGTGATCCTTGATACGATGCCGTTGACGCCGAACGGGAAGTTGGACCGTCGGGCATTGCCAGCACCGGAATATACAGATTCACAGAGCGAGTTTGTTGCACCGCGCACAGAAACCGAGGCGGCTCTTGTGCAAGCCTTTACCGATGTGTTGCGGGTTGACGCGGTTGGCATCCATGACAACTTTTTCCGCATGGGTGGTGATTCGATTCTGAGCATTCAGGTGGTCAGTCGAGCAGCACAGCAGGGGTATCATGTCACGGTCAAAGATATTTTCCAGTACCCAACGATTGCGGAACTGGCGGGAAATTTGGACGCTGCAACGAACGTGTTCCGTGTCGAGGCTTCACAGGAAATCCAGACGGGAGATGCCCCTTTGCTGCCGATTCAACGCTGGTTCCTCAACGCCAATCAGCCAGAGATGTATCACTTCAATCAATCATTCTTGTTGACAGTAAAACAGACCATTGAGCCAGCATCGCTTGAAACGGCGATTCGTACTCTGCTCCATCATCACGATGCACTGCGTTTTCAGTATGGGAAACGTCAAGAAGAGCGTCAAGAGGATAACGAGTTGCGCTGGCAACAAGCATATCTGGCCGAGTATATGGAGCAGGGGAATCATGTCCCACTGACGCTGGTTGATTTGTGTGGCATTGCACCCCAAGAACAGTCAACAGAAATTGAGCGCATCTGCACAAAGACCCAAGCCAGCCTCAATCCATTGATAGGTGATTTGGTGCGCTTTGTCTATTTTCAAATGAGCGATGGTGATGAGACACCCGACCGTCTGTTTATCGTCATCCATCACTTAGCGGTTGACAGCGTCTCTTGGCGTATTTTGATTGAGGATTTGACCACATTGCTCGACGGTGGAGAACTGCCGCTTAAGACGAGCAGCTATCGAGATTGGGGCGAGGCACTGCAAAGAGCCACAGCAGACGGTCATTTTGATCAAGACATGAACCATTGGCTCGCCGAGGACCAAGTGAGCAATCTCATAACGCTACCGCTGGATAATCCTGGTGCGCTCAACACAATTGGCAATAGCCATCATTTAACGTGTACGCTCTCAGTAGAACAGACGGAACACCTGCTGAGAACGCTGCCCGAACAACATGATGTCACATTAGACGCGGTGGTGCTGACAGCCTTGGCAGAGACTTTAGCAGAGACTTTGGCTGGTGGTTCACATCAGACCAATCTTCGCGTCAAATTTGAGAGCTATGGTCGCCAAGAACTCTTTGAGACCATCAACCTCAACCGCACGGTCGGTTGGTTTACCTCTGCCTATCCGTTGACAATTCCTCGCTTTGAGGGAACAGCCGTCAAGCGTATCCGCTACACCCTAGACCAGTTGCGCCGCATTACCGATGGGGGCATCAGTTTCGGGGCGTTACAGCACTTTCACCCCGATGAGACGGTGCGTGCAGAGGTTGCAGCCTTGTCAAAAGCCAAAGTGGTCTACAATTATTTGGGGCAGCTAGATAGTTTGGATAACCATCGTTTTGGTATGGCCTCTGAGACAACGGGTCTAGCTGTTTCACGGGCATTGGTTCGGGATACACTGCTAGACAACAATGCGATGATTATTGATGGGCAACTGCATATTCATTGGACAGTCGCGCCTCAACTAGACTTAGAATGGGTAGAGACATTATTGGATCGATTCCAACGACACTTGCATGGATTGATTACCGAAGCCTGTGCAAGTTCTGAATATGTGCCACTGCCATCTGAACAAGAACAAGACCAAGAGACAGACTCGTGGTTCGTTGCCCTCCAGCAGGGTTCTCATCAAGATGCCCATCCACCATTGTTCTGTTTCTATCCAGTGACAGGGACCATTAGTCAGTTCCGCAGTTTGATACCCTACCTAAGCCCACAACAACCACTCTATGCACTGCAGGCGCGAGGAATTTACGATGAGTTACCGCTCTTTCATACGCTTGAAGAGGTTGCGGCGGATACCATTCGTGCAATCAAAAAAATACAGCCTACGGGCCCGTATCACTTGCTGGGTTGGTCGTTTGGGGCAAGGTTGGGCTATGAAATTGCGCAACAATTACGACAACGAGGGGAAGGGATTGAATTCTTTGCGATTTTGGATGAGTATCCTGACAATCCAGAAGAACCCCGCCTTGATATGCCAAGAGATTCACAACTTGCCAATTTTGTCCAAAATCTTGGCCTGAGCCATGAAGTTGCTCCGCAATATCTGCGCCAGCTATGTCAGCAGATGGCGTCGCACTATGGAGACGCGCCTATTCAGCCACTCTGTCGGCACTTGGCCGAGGATGGGTATACGTTCCCCTTTGAGACGACGATGGTTGAGCGCATCTACAACGTCTATCTAAACAACATGCGCATAGTTCAACAGTACCAACTCAAACCGTATACAGGCGATGTGGTTGTGTTCACAGCAGAGGGATCAGATTCAGTAAAGGGGATGACTCGATGGGCAAACCTTGTCTCTGGTTCCGTTGAACAGATAGCTGTGCAAGGAACACATCTTACTCTACTGAATCCAGAAAATATTAGGTATTTAGGGACAGAAGTAGAAAAAAGGCTGGTTGCTGGCAAGCCTTGACACAGTAGCCAGTGGATACAGTTTGGGTTACTGGTGAGCATCAAACAATTATGTATCATGCTTTACGAAAGCATAACATAGAATTCTTTATGGAATTTTTAAGCATTAATTATACCAAACAAAACCAAAAGCTTGTCTGAAAATTCAAGTTCTAAAAATCGAAAGGAATTTTTGCTGATGGCAGCAAATAAGCATATCGCAATGTGGACTTGTGCTAGAAGCCGTTCAACACTGATGACGCGGGCTTTTCAAGAATTAGATGGCTGTGTCATTTATGATGAGCCATTCTATGCGCCATATCTTCTTACACAAGAGGCTGATCATCCACATAAATCAGAAATGATTGAGCTTTATGAAACTGACTACAAAAAGGTTATTCGGAAAATCACAGGGGATTTACCGGAAGAAGCATCTTTCTCATTTCAAAAGCATACCGCTAATAACCTCCCAGCAAGTAATGACTTACACTGGTTAATGAATTTTGATAATTTTTTCTTAATCAGACACCCGAAAGAAATAATTCAGTCCAGACAAAACATATACGACTATCCGAAAAAATTCACCTTGCATGAAATTGGCATGGAAGATCTTTATAATCTTTTCATTCTAATTCAGGGTCTAACCGGAGAAGTGCCAATTGTTGTTGATTCAACTGACTTAGTAAAAAATCCCACAAAAATTCTGAACGCACTATGTATGAAGCTTGGCGTTCGTTATTCTGATAACATGCTGACTTGGCGGTCAGGCATCAGAGAAACGGACCCAGTATGGGCAAAAACTTGGTATACAACCCTCTTAAATTCAAGCGGGTTTATTCCTTTCAACCAGCAGGAAATTATATTACCTGATCATTTAAAGACTGTTGTTGAAGAATGCTTACCTTTTTATGAGAGACTATATCAGTATCGTCTGATAGTGTAAGGCCATTCCTTCACTGGTTCTGGATGGGAGTACCAACGTGCCGCGATCGCGTCACATACGTCACTATAACTCAAAAGAGCACTGCAAGTTTTAACTGTGCTACCATGGGCAACATGCTAGCAAGATTATACTATGGCACAATAGCTTCCTAAAAAGTGGCTCTACAAGAAGCTGATAATGCTCACGAATGAGAATTTACTAACCTGTTACTGATGGTGATGGTTCCAATGCATTATTTACTAAAGGGAAGAATACTTTCCTTGTGTGGAGGTATTGGGAACCAAGATTACTAATTTACTAGTGTTATCGTGGTGAAGAAGAAAGAAGAAAAGAAAATATCTAATGTAGCAGATTCGAAGATCTGTTATGCTTGCACTAAATTACTTATTTT
>JBCCFC010000970.1:0-5399 GCA_039029935.1 Chloroflexota bacterium | reverse complement strand
GTTCACTCATCACTAATCACTGTTCACTCATCACTAATCACTGTTCACTCATCACTCTATGACCGTCGAATTAGTTGATCAATAAACTCATTATAGGCATCCTTCATCGGCAATTCGTAGTCGATTTTGATTCGTCGCCTCTGCGCCGTTACCGTCTCATTGGTGATGGGGTTATATCCCTGTTTCTCATAGGTCTCCCAATATAGCCCTGTGCCGCGCTTTTGCCAAGTGGGGAGGTCGTTGAAGTTGATGCCATGTTGGAACAGTAACTCATTCTTGTCGCTCACTTTCATTTTGTGTAGTGTACTGGTTGCGGAACCGACACTCTTGCCATCGTGACGCATCACCCAATAACAGTGGGCATTGAGCGAGTTGCGCTGTGAATCTTCTTGTCGCCAGCGGAAATAGTCGATGACCAAGCGTTTGGTTGGCAGTTGCACCACACGACAGTCAAAGCTAGCGATATCGCCCAGCAATATGGTGAATTTCGCACTTGCCTCTCCAGCCAACACAGAGTTGAATTTCCGCAGCTTGCGTCCAAAGGTCTGATCATTCAGGTGAAACAGCAGCGAAATTTCGTCGCTCTGGGTGTAGCCATAGATGATATCAAAGCCACAATTCATGAGATGCTTGGTCGTTTCCACCATGTAATCACGAAAGGTCAGGTCAAAGGGAGCCTCAAATTTATGCACATCTTTGGTCAGCCGTGTAAAGGAGCGGCCATCAATGCGCGCCACCATGTAGATTTCGGGTAGGACACAATGGTCATGGGCCGTTTCAAACACACGCATCTTTTGATCGAGTTCTTTAAATTTCATCTTGCCACCTTTGCACTATAAAGTGCTTTGTCGTATTTTCGATATCAGCCTCACGATTGGCTATCGAAACATAGTACAACTCATCAAAGCCTTCACCAAATTCCGGTAGCACTAATTTTGCATGGGTAGCACGAATGCCTCGGTCGGGAATTTGCTGTGCAGGTGGTCGCAATTGATTCCGTGTGATGGATGCTGATAGCTGAGACTGAAAATAATAGCCGACAATCTGAAAACCTGCTTCTTTGGCTACGGAGATATAGCGTGTGCGGTCCGCTGGCGTTGGGTTGGTATTATCGATCACAAAGGGTTGTTTCATCTCCAAACAACATTGAAAGAGGAGCTTTTCGCGGTGACGTGTGCGTAGCATGTCCAGATTGATGCGGATGTGGGAGTGAAAGAAGTTTGATTGATAGAATGTTGATTTGCCAGTGGCTTGAAGGCCAATAAAAATGATTGCTTGCATTGGTGAATTTAGTATCTTCTTGGACACAGTAGGGCTTTTACAATGCTTTAAACTGTTCAAATGGCTCCTGACAGTTTTCGCAATACCAGATTGCTCTGCATAGCGTCGAGCCAAAGCTGTTCTTCATCGTCGTTTGTGTCGAATCACAGCGTGGACAGGCAATCTCGTCAAACAACGTAATCAGCACATTCCCCCCATGTCTGTCTGGTGGTTGCAGACCAAATGCCTTGAGTTTGCGCCGCCCCTCGTCGGTGATCCAATCACTGGTCCAAGGTGGATTTAGCTGTTTATGGATAATGATACGGTTGGCCTCTAACTGCGTACACGATAATAGTGTGTCATGGATCGCCGTTTCCATTTCGACCAGAGCGGGGCATCCTGAGAATGTAGGTGTCATGGTGACATGGATGCTTGAATCATCCATGTTAACCTCACGAATAATCCCCATTTCGACCAGTGAAATCACTGGGATTTCTGGGTCCATCACCGTCGTTAAGGCTTCCCAAATATCATCCACATGGACAGTGCTTACCATTTCGCCTCCGGGTCCCACCGCGCCACCTCTTGCATGTCATTGAGTAGTTCGGTCAGATACGATGTATGCTCATCCCGTTTGGCATGGTTTGGCGGTAACACAGGTAGTGCCAAACCAGAATTTTCGATGTGTGGTAACACCATGTCTGACCAAGGCTCACGCAAAGCTTCGACATCAACGAACAAATCGTGTATCACCAAAATCTCATCAGCAGTCATCGGTGTAAAGAGTTGGGCTGTATACGGCCACAGCATATTCAGTGTCGATTGCATCCGCTGGTTAGACTCATCCGTCCCCAACCCCAGCCGTTCCACCCAGATGTGTGAATGGCGCAGGTGATAGAGTTCTTCGCCTCGGAATTTGGTCACAACATCGACCAACGGCTGATAGCTTGTCTCCAGCACCCAGTTCCATAACACATGCTCATAGGTGTCAAATAGATATTGACGTAACATAGTGAATGCCCAGTCACCTTTGGGTAATTCCAACAACTGTACATTACGAAAGGCATCCGCATCACGGAAAAAGGCCAACTGGTCCGGTGATGTTCCTGTCAGTTCCTCCACCAAGCCGTAAAGCACGGTCGCATGTCCCAATTCATCCTGTGCGATATTCGCCAGCGCAATGTCCTCTTCAAGAATCGGTGCGTGACCCGTCCATTCCGAATTGCGATGGGCAAGAATCAATTCATCATCGGCCAAGGCTGTTAAGCGGGCAATTAGGGCATGTTTGATTTCATCATTCATGTGTAGTTCCTGATGGTTGAAAAGTTGAACGGTTGAAGAGTTGAAGAGTTGAACGGTTGAAGAGTTGAACGGTTGAAGTAACTGTTTAGCTTTCGCTCATCACTCATCACTCATCACTCATCACTCTTCACTCTTCTTCCTTGCACTCACCAACCCATATGCTGACTGATTTTTATACGTCTTCGTTTTCGCCGGAGCAAACCATGCATCGGCAACATCAGGTTCGGTGGAGATAAGAGTAGATGTCGGGATTATCCACCACGCGAGAGCAGGCTTATCATCAAACTGTGTCATCGCTTGCTGTAGTGCTGTTTGTGGGTCAGAAGCCTCTACATCTCCGACATGATCCATGAACGTCATCGCCCTACGATGGCTCACTTTGCGAAAGACAGTATAGGAGACAATCTCATCATCACCGTCGTTCTCATGCCCTACGGGGTCATTTGATAGCTCTTCCTGTGTTCTCGAAAAGATATCAGTTTCTCGCACAACCCAAAGGCTCACAGCTTGTGGCCGACGTACAAAAACATTCCGTGCATTAAGCAACGCATGGTCGGCATCAGCCGCATGAACAGAGCCAACTGCCTGATAGGGTTTATTGGCTGTATCCTTTTTGAAGACCTCCCAGCGAGGCCATTGTGTGTCATTCATTCTCTATGGTTACTGTAAAATGTTGGCATTCTTTTTGGCTGCATAGCCATTCAATGCAGCGCGTACCCATGCACCATCCACATGCGCATCACGACGCATTCCCAAACGTTCGGCATTGCATGGGCCATCGCCACGCACAACGGTCCAGAACTCATCCCAATCAATCGGCCCATGAATCCACTGTTTTGTGTCTCTATCATAACGAAGTTCAGGGTCCGGAATGGTTAACCCACCCGCCAATAGCTCTGGTGCAGTCTCATCAATAAACTCTTGACGTACCTCATCGTTGGTTTTGGTCTTGATGCCCCACCGTGTCAACTGTGGTGTGTTCTTCGACTCAGCATCCGGCGGTCCTAGCATCATCAGCGACGGCCACCAATAGCGGTCAAGTGCATCCTGCACAATCTCACGCTGTTTCTGTGTCCCCTGCGCATACTTGAGGACCATCTCCTTGCCCTGCTTGTGGTGGAAGGTTTCCTCAGCGCAGATACGCACCATTGCCCGTGAGTAGGGGCCATACGAACACTGCGCCAACATCAACTGGTTCTTGATGGCTGCACCATCGACCAGCCAGCCAATCATGCCCACATCCGCCCACGTCATCGATGGGTAATTGAATATACTCGAATATTTGGCCTTGCCTGTCAGAAAGGCATCCATCATCTCCTCACGTGTTGCGCCCAAAGTCTCGGCTGCGTGATAGAGATACTGTCCATGCCCCGCCTCATCTTGCACCTTGGCGATAAGAATCATCTTCCGACGCAGGCTCGGTGCATGAGGAATCCATTTGCCTTCGGGCAACATGCCGATGTATTCGCTGTGCGCGTGTTGCGAAATCATGCGGATTAGCTGCTTGCGATAGGCTTCGGGCATCCAGTCGCCAGGTTCGATTTTGTCGCCATTGGCGATGCGGGTTTCAAAGTTGGTTAGTGTTTGGTCGTTCATATTGATTAATTCCTTGATTATGGAATAAATACACGTGCGGAACCCAAGTAATTATCTAAATCAAAGACGATTTCAGCAATTCGTTCGGCACAACGTTCACGATAGAATCTATATTTTCTCACATTATCTAAGTTGGCAATTGTCAGGACAGGCAACGAGGTAGGTGTATTCTCATCATCCATTGTCTGTTGAAGAGAGTCAGCGTCGTTATTACTTCGATTTCCAGTAAGTAAAATGATTCGATTTTCCTGAACATAACGCCATAAGTCACGATCTGACATATCCTCATCCAGACCAGCATCTTTGAAAAGAAGTAGATTCAGCGGCAATAACTCAAGCCATCCATCCTGCTGCAAGGTTTTCCATAATGCCTTGGCATGGCCTTCCATATTGTAATCAGACAGAAACCTCATACTGAATGAATTCATGCTCACCTCGTCTTTTTCTATTTTCGTTTATTTTATCCCAGATCACTTTATACTTCGGGTTTCGCGGTGTCTTTGCAATACGCTCAAAACGCTCTCTATTGTACTCTTCCCAATACCGTCGCTCCTCTTCGTTTTGTTTAACAATACGCTGATATTCGTTCTCAAAGTCCTCTTCGTTTTCCTCAATATACTTAAAAATTTCATCGACATCACGGTAGGACAGATTGAAGTCCTCGCGGATATCTGTATTAGAAAGACCTGCTTTGATATAATCCATAATTTGATAAAGCGTAATCCGTGTGCCGCGCACACTCAACCCACGTGGCGTACGGACTACGACAGGAACAAATACGGGTTCTACAGTCTGTGTATATGGCAACTCAACTTTTAGCGTCATTATTTCTCTCCTATCTCAACAAAATAATCTTTCTTGCGGTACGCCATCGCCTGAAACTGTGCAATCAAGTCCTCGCTATCAGCGTTCTTCACTGTAATCTCATACAACGCAATCGGTCCATTCAACGAAATCTCTTTGGCCTCAGCAATCAGCGTATCACCAACCATGCTTGCTTTCAGATAGCTCACATCCACATTCAGCCCAAACGAGGTTTGCCCCCGTGAGTTACAGGCGGCGGCAAAGGCCATGTCCCCCAGCGTAAAGATGAGGCCACCGTGTGTTGTGCCGTGAAAGTTGCGTTGTCCCGGCTGGACTTTCACAGAGTATCGGCTGTATCCTTCGTCTAGTTCTTCCAACTTGATACCCAATGCTTTTGCAAAGGAGTCAGACTCCATATAGTCTATAACTTGTTGGCG
>JBCCFC010000969.1:0-5401 GCA_039029935.1 Chloroflexota bacterium | reverse complement strand
GTTAGATGTTCTGCCAAAATTTCTACAGCACATCTAAACAACAAACATTTGATAACCTATCACAAAAGGAATGCAAAACATGAAAAAGATGAGAGTTCTGCTATTATGTCTTGCGCTCGTTGCATTGATTCTCAGTGCCTGTGCAGGTGGTGGCGCACCCGCAGAAGAGGCAGCGTCTGATGATGGTGCAGCAGCGGAATCGGCGGAAGCACCTGCCGAAGAAGCAGCCGCTGATGGTGAAGTGCCACGCAACCGCACGTTGATTGTCTCACAAAAAGGCTCCTACCCACCAGGGGAAATGTGGAGTCCATATAACTTGGGTGGGACACACCAAGCGGGTATCCAGTTCTTCCACGAGCCACTGGTCTACGCCGACATGTTGGATGGCAATGCCTATCCTTGGTTGGCCGAAAAGTGGGAATACAACGAGGATGCCACTGAGTTGACCTACTTCCTGCGCTCAGGCGTTACATGGTCAGATGGTGAAGACTTCAACGCCGAAGACGTCGTCTATACACTCAACACACTGCGTGACTTGGGTAGTGAAGTCCGCTTGGGTGGCGTTTACCAGACCTTTGTCAAAGAGGCCGAAGCCATTGATGACTTGACCGTCGTCATCCGCTTTAACTCGCCAGCACCACGCTTCCACGATGAGGTTGTCGTTGCCAAGGGTGACTCAGCGACCTTTATTGTGCCACAGCATGTATGGGACGGCGAAAACTGGGCAGAATACACCGCATGGAATGATGGCGCAGGTCCTGTGAGCACGGGTCCTTGGCGTCTTTCATTTGCCAACGACACCCGCCGTGTGCTGGATCGTGTTAGCACCTGTGAAGAGTGGTGGGCGTGTGCCACAGGCTTCCATGAACTGCCACAGGTTGAACGCTATGTACAGTTGATCATTGGTGATGACCAAAGCCAGGGTACGGCTATGATCCGCAACGAAATCGACCAGACGCATGATCTGCGTGTCGATGTCATTGAGAAAATTCTGGAAGAAAATCCCGACACGACCACATGGACCGGACGTGAAGGGCCATATGGCATGGTCTCTTGGTGGCCGACGGCACTGCATCTCAATAACCAAGACGAACACTTTAGCAATCCAGATGTACGCTGGGCCATCAACCGCTATCTGGACCGTACAAAGTTGATCGACTTTGCCTATGATGGCAAGGGACAGGAGTCATACTGGCCGTTCCCACCATTCAAGGGCTTGCAGGCTAGCATCGACAACTTGGCCGATCTGGAGGCAGAATATCAGCCAAATCTGTATGATCCAGAAGATGGCGACGCTCGTCTGGAGGCTGCTGGCTATGCCAAGGATGGCGATGGCTTCTGGGCTGATGCTGACGGCAACCGCATCACCTGTAACATCACCAGCTTCTCGTTGTGGACAGATTTGGGTCCAGTACTCTCAGAGACATTGCGTCAACATGGTATCGACGCCAGCTACTCAGAGCCAACCGATGCCGGTGATTTGCTCAACTCTGGTGGCTATGAATGTGCGCTCTTTGGTCATAACGGTGCGCAATCGGGCAACATCTACCGCACGTTGGTACTCTATACCACGGGGCACGCTGCCAACCGTTTCCAATACTCAAACGAAGAGTTTGACGCCATTGTCGAAGAATTGGCCGAGACAGCCAACGAAGCCGATGTTCGTGCGCTCGAAGCTGCAGCTATGGAAATCTGGTTGAACGACATGCCAGACATCCAACTGGTACAGTTCTATAACCGAACCGCCAACAACCAGCATTATTGGACCAACTGGCCGTCAACGGCGACTGATCCATACATGAACGGCATCCATCCACACACAGGATTCGCCTACACTTTGCTGAAGTTGGAAGCAACGGACGCACCGTAGTCGGTATTCGGTAGGTCGGTGAGTCGGTATTCAGTGCGTCGGTATTCGGTAGGTCGGTATTCTGTGCTGACCTACCGATCTACCGACCTACTGACCTACTGACGCACCAACCTACTGACCTACCGACCTACCCAACTACTAACACACAACCATGACACTTGAATACTTTCTAAAACGCGTCGGACAATTTTTCCTGATCGCCTTTGTTGCGGCGTCCATCAATTTCTTCTTTCCACGTATGACAGGGCAAGACCCAATCCGCCAAAAACTGTCGCAATTGGAGTTGCAGGGCGTTGCTGTTTCCGGTGAAGATGCCAAAGGGCTGGTTGAAACCTACAACGCAAAGTTTGGGTTGGACAAACCACTCTGGCAGCAATATCTGACCTACTTAAGCGACACAGCACGTCTTGACTTTGGTCAATCCATCTCCAACTATCCGGCAACCGTGCTGTCCATGATCACCGAAGCCATTCCTTGGACGGTGGGATTATTGCTGACAGCGACGCTGATGAGTTTTACCATCGGGACGCTTATCGGTGCGTGGGTTGCGTGGGGCAATGCACCTCTCTTTATGCGCGCCATCTTCCCTGCATTTTTTGCCCTTTCCGCCGTCCCATTCTATCTCATGGGCATTGTGCTGCTTTATGTCTTCGCCTTCCAATGGCAGATATTCCCGCTCTTTGGTGGCTACAGTGCCGAGAAAATTCCGAACTTGAGTTGGGATTTTGCGGTGGACGTCTTCTACCATTCACTGCTGCCTGCGGGGTCGATTGTGTTGGCACAGATCGGCTTTTGGGCATTGGGGATGAGGTCAATGATGGTGACAATTCAGGGCGAGGATTATATGTTGCAGGCCGAGGCCAAGGGACTCAAAGAGGGGCGTATTTTTATGCGTTACGCCATCCGCAACGCCATCTTGCCCCAAGTCACAGGGCTGGCACTCTCATTGGGCACGATCATCTCCGGTGCCATTCTAGTAGAGGTGATTTTTGGCTATCCGGGTGTCGGCATGGTCCTGCTCAACGGTGTCAAAGGTTTTGACTGGTTTATCATCCAAGGCGTTGTCTTTATGGTCATCCTCACCGTCGCCTTTAGCATGTTGCTCATCGACTTGGTGTATCCACTGCTCGATCCACGCATCAACTACAGGAGTGAATAACGTGACAGTATCTAGTCAACCCAATCCAGTGGACATGACAGAATCGTCGCCACCACCCATCAACCGCACATGGGAAGTCTTTCTCTATTTTCGTCGCAATCCCGCCTTGATTCTGGGCATTGGCATGTTATTGCTCATTATCATCTTTTTAATCATCGGCTCCATCCAAACCAACCCAGAAGATGCCAAACCGCTTTCCTACAAGCCAAGCGAACCGCCCTCGGCAGAACACTGGCTGGGCACAGACCGTCTGGGCAAAGACATCCTTGCGGTCATGGTGGAAGGCACACCCAAGACCATCCGCATCGGTCTCATCGCTGGCACAATCGGCGTCTTCATCGGCACACTGCTGGCCTTTTTCAGCGGCTATTATGGCGGCTGGCTTGACACGGTTATTCGTTCAACCGTTGATATTCTGCGTACCATTCCAGCCCTGCTTGTCCTCGTCGTCATCGCCATCTCTGTCCCCGGTGATATGTCCGTGAACATGATGGCCTTGATCGTGGCCGCGCTGGCCTGGCTTGGTCCAACACGTGTCCTACGCTCACAGGTTCTGGTCATCAAACGGCAATCCTATGTCGAATTGGCGCGCTTCACAGGCATGAGCGGCCCAGAAATCATCTTCAAAGAAATGATACCCAACCTTATGCCCTACATTGTTTCAACCTTTGTTTTGGCTGTTTCCGCAGCAATTCTGGCCTCTATCGGCTTGGAAGCATTGGGGTTAGGCCCCTTTGAAGCCAACACACTGGGCATGACCATCTATTGGAACATCTGGTATGGCTCACTGCTCAACGGCTGGTGGTGGTGGTGGTCGCCACCGATTATCATTATCGTCGTCCTCTTTGTTGGTCTTTTCCTCATCTCGCAAGGTCTGGATGAATGGGCCAACCCACGTCTGCGAAGGAGCGTCTAACAGATGGCAGAAGCAAACACTGATACAAATCCAGGGGCAAAACAAGAACGCCAACCCGTGCTGGAAATCCGCAATCTCCATGTCCACTACGAAACCAGTGCAGGCGCGGTCAAAGCCGTCAGTGGCGTCAATCTCACGCTCTACGAAGGTGAACGGCTGGCACTCGTCGGTGAGTCCGGTTGTGGAAAAACCACACTCGCCCTCTCCATCATGCGGCTGACCAAAGCCCCAGCACGCATTGTCGAAGGTGAAATCCTGCTCAACGGGCGTGACCTGCTCAAGTTGGACGATGAAGAGATGCGCCTATCACGTATGGCCGATGTGGCGCTCGTGACACAGGCTGCCATGAACGCACTCAATCCGGTGATGCGCATCGAAGACCAGATTATCGACGGACTGGAAGATCACGGCATCCAGCAGAGCAAAGCAGCCAACCGCGAACTCGTGCGTAGCCTGCTCGAAAATGTTGGGCTGGACGCCAGCGTTGCGCGCATGTATCCGCATGAGTTAAGTGGTGGCATGAAACAACGTGTGGGCATGGCAACCGCCACCGCGCTGCGCCCCAAGCTCATCATCGCTGATGAACCGACCAGCGCATTGGATGTCGTCGTCCAGCGACAAGTGATGATGACACTAGGCCGCCTCCAGCGGGACACAGGCGCAGCCGTCATCTTGGTCGGCCACGACATGGGGTTGATTGCCCAATTTGCAGATCGCGTTGGTGTGATGTACGCGGGGAAACTTGTCGATGTCTCACCCATCAAGGAAATGGTGCAGGAGCCGCTTCACCCCTATTCGCAACTCCTGCTCCAGAGTGTACCCGGATTAGACGAAAAACGGGACCGCTTGGTTGGCATTCCTGGGATGCCGCCGCGTTTGATTGATTTGCCGGATGGGTGTTTGTTCCAGCCGCGATGCCCGTCTGCATTGGCACATTGTGGACAGGTTACGCCGATTCTGGAATATGTAGGAGATAGGGGACGGGAAGTGGCTTGTCATTTGTACAGTGAATAGAAAAGGCTTCGTCAGCATTCCCGTTCTCTCGCCAATCCACAATAGTTCCTAAATCTATGTTGTTTTATTCATAGACAAGGAGCTAACAGCCGGCTACAGCACATTATATTCTGTAGCAGAAGTTAGATAGGTGAACACACCGACAGATGTGATTCCAGTCGGTCGCACTGTGGTTCAGGATTAAGGGTAGCGGAAACGTGAAGGTGTTCTGAACATGACAAGCCTATGTAACAATCGCGAGGAGAAACTCACTCTTGCTAACAGGAGGTTATACAAAACAAAATGTTAGTATACGTAATCAATAAAAATGGGAAAGCATTGTACACGATTGCGCATGTTTCGGGAATAAACACTGTTGGGAATACCTTGCAGGTTGCGGGTAGATTTTGCAAATTACTCGCAGCCTGGAGGACTATGAGGTGTGTGCATGAATGGACATGGC
>JBCCFC010000968.1:0-5406 GCA_039029935.1 Chloroflexota bacterium | reverse complement strand
AATGTAAGTTTGAATTCTTTTCTAATTTGGAATTGCTGGACCTGCCATCATTTGGTTGGACCAACGCCGTGCCGAAGGGGTCAAGCCCGTCGGTCGGTTATGGCGTACCATCTTTACGGGTATCGGCATGAGTAACACCATCGCCAATCTACAGGCAGATGCACAGGCCAACTGGATTGCCATCAACCAACCTGACATCTGGCAGCAGACGCACAAATTTCTACTGCTTTCTGGCTATCTCAACCACAAACTCTGTGGGGAGTTCGTCGATTCGGTGGGCAATCAAGTGGGGTATCTGCCCTTTGACTATAAGACGCTAGACTGGGCACCAACGTGGTCATGGCAGTGGCAGGGCATTGCGATGACACCAGAGATGTTACCCACACTACACCCGCCGACAGCAACGCTGGGGCATATCACCGCAGAAGCGGCAGAGGCCACGGGTATCCCTGCTGGTTTGCCCCTGATTGCAGCGGCTGGAGATAAGGCGTGCGAGGTACTTGGCTCTGGTGGCATCGAACCGCATGTTGGTTGCATTGGGTATGGCACGGCCACGACCATCAACATGGTTCACGAAAAATACATCGAACCCTATGCCTTTATCCCACCCTATCCAGCCGCCATGCCTAATGCCTATTGTCTGGAAACACAGATATTTCGTGGCTTTTGGCTGATCAGTTGGTTTAGAGAAGAATTTGGGCTGCTGGAGCAACAACGGGCTATCGAGCTGGATACTGTACCGGAGATACTCTTTGATGAGTTGTTACAACAGACACCGCCGGGGGCAGATGGGTTACTCTTACAGCCAACATGGTCGCCGGGTGTCAAAGTGCCGGGACCAGAGGCACGAGGTGCTATCATCGGATTCCGTGATGTGCATACCCGCGCCCATCTCTACCGTGCGATGATTGAGGGGCTGGCCTATGAGTTGCGCACCTATGGCGATCACATGAGCAAGCGCAGCAAAGTCCCCATCACCGAACTGCGTGTCGCTGGTGGTGGTTCGCAGAGTGATGCCATCATGCAGATTACCGCCGACATCTTTGGCCTGCCTGCTGCCCGACCCCATCTGCACGAGACATCCAGTTTGGGTGCAGCCATTGACGGCGCAGTGGGGCTGGGGTTGCACCCTGACTTTGCAACGGCAGTGGGTGAGATGACGCGGGTGGGTGATGTGTTTGAGCCGGATACACAGACGCATGAGATGTATGATGACGTGTATGAACGGGTGTATAAGAAGGCGTATGCGCAGATGAAGCCGCTGTATGAAGCGATGATGAGGTAAAAACCCAACCTCCGGGAGGTGGCGACATATGCACGAGTTATGCCATCTATCTTGCGCCACCTTCCGGAGGTTTAGCCTCACAACAGGTCCGCAACATTTATTTTCGTGCGTAAATCAACGCACCACGCTTGGTTAAATTCAATGGCAACGGGACTTGAGCAACAATCGCGTCAATCACATCCACACTCAACTGCCGCCCTTGCAAGTAGTGCCGTAGTGCTACGTCATCCGGTAAATGCACGAGAGGTGCGTCCCATCGTTCGACTTCAATATCACCAAATATATCAGCCACGAAGTCAGGCCCATTTTCGGCGTCAAAGGTTTCGGCCATGTGAATGACATCGCTGATGGGCAAATAGGGTCTGAGTTCAGGGTCGTTGTAGCGGCTGGGCGCACAGGCGGCAAAGAGACCACCAGTACGGAGAACACGACGGCATTCAGCGATGGCTTGGCTGGGGTCGGGCAGATGATATAGCATGTAGAGGGCGGCAGCGGCACCAAATGTGTTGTCCGCAAAGGGGAGATGACAGGCATCGCCTTGGACACGTGCGCTGGCGGCGTTGGTGAGCGTGATGGCACTCAGCATGGTGGGAGAGAAGTCAAAAGCGACGGTGGGGATGCCGAGAGCTTGTAGATGCTTGGTCAGTCGTCCTTCGCCACAACCGACATCCAGAACGGGGGATTGGCTCTCCACTGAAAAGCGTTGCGCTACCTCTTCGTGAACATCGTTTGCCAGTCCGTATTTCTCCACAGCCAATACGTTGGTGCGGAAACGGTCAGGGTTGGTGTCATAGTCGTTGGGGATGGCTGCAGGTGGTGTATTCGACATATGTATTGCCCTCCTAACTGACCTCTGGAAGGTATCCAGTGATACCTTCCAGAGGTCAGGCTATCAACTAATCCAGTACAGTTTTCCGCCAAACTTCGCCAACAGCAGTCAGCTTTTCATCGCTCAAATAGCCATACCGATTGATCCAAATGCCATCGGCCTCATTTGCGGCAACCGCATCTGCAGCAATCTGAAAACGATGACGAAAATCATCGTGGGGACCATAGCCATGCACCAGCGGGTAAATCTGCGTGGAGCGTTTCGGTCCGCCGACCGCCGCCGTGACTTGGTTGATTTTGCGTCGTTGCACCGCGTAAGAGACGGGGTGCGGCTCATCTGGCTCTGGATAGTGATAGTATGCCAGTGTATCTCCGACCATCTCATCATTTGCGCCATCGGTCATATCAAACAGGTTGACCAGCGTTTTGACGAGCAGTGTTTCATCAAGGCTAGGGTTATGTTTCATCAAGGTATCGCCCCAGAATTTGATCATCAACGCCCAGTGCATCGTATAGAGCTTGGGCGCAATCGACTCGCAAATCGGTGCAGCGTTGGCAAAGTCAAGCCCCGTGAAGTAGCTGAACGAGGGCATGAAGGCGTTGGCCGCCAGTTCTTTCTCGCGTCCACCATGTGTCTTGATGGCGTTACACCAAACCTGGAGTAGATCGGTCGAGAGTGCAGCCTTTAAGCGGAACCAGTCGGCAATGCCAGGGTATTGGTTATAGAAGCGCGTGATGGCATAGCGTCCGCTTTCTTGGCTGGCAAAATCAACCAAATCATCGTTGGTCAGCTTGCCATCATGCAGATAGCGATAGAAGCGCAGCACACTCTCATGGATGCGGTCATAGTTGAAGCCGTGTGCCTCTGCCCATGCTTTCACATGCGGGTTAAAATCCTGAAATGCCTCGTCCAGTTTGTAACAAGGATACTCCGGCCAGTCAGGGCGAATGCCATCTACTTCTGGGTATTGCTCAAAGATATCCTGTGTCCATGCGTTGATGTAGCGACGAACCGCTGGGCTGGCAAGACACCCTGTATTTGCCATGCGTCCTTCGGCAACACGGCCATCAGGCAGATGGGGTGTATCTTCAGGGCGCATTCCTGGCGGCTGGGTCGCACTGGTCTGGATATAGACTTTAAGTCCCCGCGCTTTGGCAGTACGGATAAATTCACCGATAATAGGACCTTCGCTCGTGGTCAAGTCGTTAGGGTCACGGGGTTTGTAGTGTGAATTGGCATAAAAATCTCGGTTGGCTTTGTGGCCGGGTCCGCTACGCAACCAGAGGGCTTGTTCTCCCCACAACGGGCGATCAAAGAGGCGTACACTGGCCCCTGCATCATGTGGTGGCTGCCATGAGCCTTCCCCTTCACGACTGGGAACAGTGACTGAGGTGTTACAGGCAACGGCTGTGACCCCGTTATTGATGAGGTTATCGAGAACAGCCTTCACACCTTCGTTTTGAAAAAAGGGGGAGAGGACAGTAATGCCTAGAAATCTTTTTTCTGACTGCGTCATATTTAGTTCACTCCTTTGTGTTGGTAAGTCGGTATTCAGTACGTCGGTATTCAGTACGTCGGTATTCAGTACGTCGGTATTCGGTACCGACCTACCGACCCACTGCCCCACCGATTACAGACCTACGGACATACAACATTCACCCAATAGTTCCCGTGCATTCGGACCCACGACTACGGACGAATACGATAGATTACACAGTATGATAGATTCGGGCAATAAGATTACCATAAATTTGAGAGAGGCCAAAGAGCAAGAAAAGCAAATTCGCCCGTATGTTTAGTCTATATCAATTGAAAGGAAGAAAAGTTGGATGGAACAAGAACAGAACAAGTTGGCGTCACCAGAGATCGCGCTCAATCGACGCAATTTTATTCAGATTTCGCTGGCATCGTTGGGTGGGTTTGTTGCAGCGGCCTGTGGTCGTACACCCGCCACACCGGAACCTGCACCGCCAACACCATGTCCAACGGATATACCAGTAACATCAGTTCCGACCAACCCGACGTCAACGCCTAGCCCTGTGGCCCGTTCCAGCTTACTGCAACCGCCAACTCGTCCTAACGCGTCAATAGACACATCCAGCGAGGTTTATCTGCCCATTGTCGAAAATGATTCGCCCCCTACATCAACTGCAACGACAACATCAACGCCCACTTCGACAGCGACACAAAGACCGACATCAACACCGACACCACCGCCTACCAATACCTCGCCGCCAACGGATACGCCTGAACCGACTGATACGCCAGAGCCGCCACCACCAACGGCTACACATACACCGACTGTTACCCCCTTTCCCGCAGGCCCTGCCAGTAAGTTAGGTCTGTTTGTGGCGCGCAATCATCCACAAATTTTTGAATTGTTGGCAACCCAGGGGGTCAGCGTTGTCAAAACGTTGGAATTGGATGCTAACTTTGCGGCGCAGATTAAATCGACCTCGCCAAATACACCAGTCATTGGCCGCATCCTGCTGCCAGAGATTAACTTTAGCCGATTTGCTCCAACCACTGCTGCCCGCGAGTTTATTGGCAAAGTGTTGCCCCTTGCCGATGATGATAGACGACGCCCCCATTTTGATGGCTGGGAGTCATATAACGAGCCAGTGGTTTCAAGTCTGGATGACATGAAACGACTAGCCGATTTTGAAGCCGAGCGTACACGCATGTTGGGTGAACGGGGCATCCGTAGTGTCATCGGCAACTTTGGTACGGGTACACCGGACCTCGAGCAGTGGTCAGCCTTTCTGCCAGCAGTCCAAGCAGCCAAGGAATATGATGGCTGGCTAGGACTACACGAATATTCCGCCCCCACCATCTACTATCTAAGCACACGCGAAAACCAAGGTCGCTACCCGGGTGTGGGTCCACAGGACAGCGGTTGGTTGACGTTACGCTATCGCAAGGTCTATAATGATGTTCTGCGTCCGGCTGGCCTAGAGGTTCCGCTGGTGATGACGGAGTTAGGGGTCGATGGCTTGGTGCAGAATCGCCCAGGTCCTCTCGATGCTGGCGGCTGGCAGGATTTCCAACGATATTGGGCAGACAACGGCTATGGGCTGTGGGGTCCCGGTGCATACATCGAGCAGCTTGTTTGGTACGATGAGGCCATGCGTCAGGATGATTATGTGATTGGCGGTTGCATCTATGCCATGGCGGCCAGCGGTGGATGGGAAAGTTATGATATTCTGGGGCCAGCGGGGGCGGTGTTGGAGCAGTATTTGAAGGTACATGCGCGGGTGTGATAGTGTGATAGTGTGATAGTGTTGATATTATT
>JBCCFC010000967.1:0-5414 GCA_039029935.1 Chloroflexota bacterium | reverse complement strand
GGCCGGAGGTTACCGTAGACAGACATGACATACACAGAAAGAACATCAGCCAAGCGACGCTGGGCCAGGTTTGAGAAAACAATTTCGTTTTCACTTTTTCCTTGGAGACAGGGGCCCTTTTCCCTTGTGTGGGATTGGGGGAGGTGTCGGCGTCAGCGCCGGCTCCTTGGGTGTCACTACCTGACTCAATTTGCTTTTGAGGATTGAGATTCGCCCCGTGATGGTGTTTGAGTAAACGCGTCGTGTGCGCCGGTATTCGGTGGGTCAGTAGAGCGGTGGGTCGGTTATCAGTGGCTCGGTAGATCAGTATTCGATTACTGCTCTACCGACCTCTTAAACACAGACCTACTGAACACAGACCTACTGAACACTGACCTACTGAACACTGACCTACTGAACACTGACAGGAAACAATAATCCAAACATGATGGTATCACCACAAATTATTCATACAGTTGAGCAAACCTTTCGTGCAGAATCCGGCGTTGTGCTTGCTGCACTCATCAACACATTTCACGATTTTGAACTGGCTGAAGAAGTGATGCAAGAGGCATTTCTGGTTGCGCTAGAAAAATGGCCTTCAAAGGGCATCCCTGGCAATCCAGCCGCGTGGATCACAACCACTGCACGCAACAAGGCAATTGATCGTGTTCGGCGGGGTCAAACCTTGCGCCGTAAGATGAATGAATTGGAGCAGCGTGAGTCGGGTGCAACGCATGGTGATGGCGTGATTGATGCGATGGATGAAGGAGAAAGTATTCCCGATGAGCGGATCAAATTGCTCTTCACCTGCTGCCATCCCGCGTTGGCGATAGAAGCCCAAGTTGCCTTGACGCTGCGTACCCTTTGTGGCTTGACAACCGAAGAAATTGCACGTGCATTTCTAACACCTGTCCCCACAATGGCCCAACGTTTGGTGCGCGCCAAACGTAAAATCCGTTCGGCGGGCATTCCCTATCAAGTCCCTGCGTACGAGCAACTGCCTGAGCGTGTCAATGCAGTGTTAACAACCATTTATCTCATTTTTAACGAAGGGTATACGGCAGCACAGGGAGAAGCGTTGATTCGTCATGAGTTGTGTACAGAGGCGATTAGACTGGGGCGTGTGTTGGTGCATCTATTGGCACAACTGCGGCTCAAAACCGAGGCCACCATCACACCCAACACAACCGCCTATCAGGAACGAGTCTACTCCGCGCAGGAGCCAGAGTCCATCGGGTTGTTGGCACTGATGTTGTTGCATCACTCGCGGAGACAGGCACGCACTGATGATGCGGGGATGCTGATAACGTTAGAGGAGCAGGATCGTCAACAATGGAACCGCACCGAGATTGACGAAGGAATCCAATTGCTCGACCAAGCACTGGCCTTTCGACAACCCGGCCCATATCAGATTCAAGCGGCTATTGCCGCGCTCCATGCCAGTGCCATCATCGCAGCGGAGACCGATTGGGCGCAAATTTGCTGGCTGTATAAAGCCCTTCTACGCCATACGCCCTCGCCCGTTGTGCGGCTGAACCATGCTGTGGCCGTTGCCATGTCACGCGGAATAAACTGCGGGCTTGCCATTTTGGATAAATTAGGCGACGAATCAAGTCTCGCAACCTATCACCTCTTTCACGCCGCCCGTGCCGACCTGCTGCGTCGTCTTGGTGACAGAGATGCCGCCATCATCTCCTATCAACAGGCGTCCCAACTGTGTACGAACCACGCTGAAAGGCTCTTTTTACAAAAGCGGATTGCGCTGCTTGATGAGTCGTAAGGCGATTTCTGGAAAAGAATATCTCAGATAAGCAGGGAATTCGTGCTGGCTTGATAAATAAAGCCGCTCCGAGCAACCAGAAAATTTATTTCTGAAAATCGCCTAATTTGACGATGCTGCTGACTCAACATCTAGCAACTAACTGTTGCTGAATGTAATTGATTCGCCCATAGCACAATCGTATGCTATAATCGTGAATTAGATTTACAATAGATGTTTGCAAATGGGGGAGGGTTTAACAACTCTCTCCCATTTTTTTGTTTTTGAATCGGAATGCATTGTTATGAAAATTTCTAACCATCAAATCACACTCGACCTTGTTATGCTTTTTCTCCTTATCTTGCTCACCAGTGCATGTGGCCCCATGAAATCACAGACCATTGTAGCGGTCACACCTTTGCCCGATGAGGCCCTGACACCGACAGTCACTGCATCAATAGCCACTGCACCGACATCCATGTCTCTGCCAACCGAGACACCTGTACCCGTTACAGAAAAATCTATGGACGAACCAGAGGCTGTTGAGCAAGAACCCACACCAGAGGCCGAATCTACACTGGTGCCGGAATCCACGCCTACACCGCTTAACAATCAGCTAGTGCAGGGGCAAGCCGCAGCCATCGCCTTGGCGACCGATGTTGCTATGCAACCCGACATCGAGACCCCCATCGAGTTTGATGAAAGCCCTGTCCTCATCACCTTTGATGAGTTTTACAATGGTTTTAACCTGCGCACGGGCTTGGTCCTTTCCGATAAGCTCAAGTCGCTGGATGGGCAAGAAGTAGTGATGGAAGGTTACATGGCACCACCGCTCAAACCAGCGTTGGATTGGTTTGTCCTCACCCGCATCCGTCTCGAATTCTGCCCATTCTGTAGCAGCACGGCCGATTGGCCGGATGACATTGCGTTGGTCTACCTATCGGGCGAAGCCATTGTCGCTACGCAGGAACCGATTCGTATACGTGGGCGCATGGAGATTGGTTCATCGGTTGACGCTGAGACGGGCATGGTCAGTATTGTGCGCATCTATGCCGAACAAATTGAGAAGTTATAAAAAATATTTCAATATGCAGACAATTTGTCGTGAGCAGGGCGCAACACTTCTGGTCGCCAGCCATGACCCTGCGCTCGACACGCGCTTTGATCAAGTGGTAACATTGCAACAGGGGCAGATTATCAGCGAATCTATGGGTACAGAGGAGGTGGCTTGATGGGGTATGATCTCAGCATCGCATGGCGCAATATCGTCTCACGACCTGTGCAGACCTTCATCACCATTCTGGTTGTCGGGCTGGCAATTGCACTCTCTGTCGCCGTCGCTCATCTCAATGATGGTCTTCTTAGATGAGTTGGGTGTCACCTTCCCTATTTTACTTGAACCGGACAATGATACATTGCTCAACTATGGCGTGCGCGCACTGCCACTATCATTCATGGTGGACCCAGCAGGTGTGTTGCAGATGCGGCGTGTGGGGCCATTGAAGCCAGAAGCGTTGGATGCGTGGTTGGCGGAGCGGATAACACCCAAGTAAATGATGCAGTGGCATGGACATCCCTGTCCGTGTCGGGCGTAGCCCGAAATGTATATCCAATGGACAAGGTGTCCATACCACTTTTTATGACACATTTTAGGATACGACTTAGGCCCCGTCTCCTTCTCCCATCCGTTCGGCAATCGCCAAAAGCCGTTGCATATTGCGCAGCACAGGTTTCTCAATCAACTTGCCATCCAACACCACAAGCCCTGTGCCTGCCTCTTCAAAGGCTTGTAAGACGCGCTTGGCGTGGGCCACCGCCTCCGCACTCGGTGTAAAATGTTTGGTAATCACAGGCAATTGCTTGGGGTGAATCGCCCCTTTGCCCGTCATACCGATTTCTGCACATCGACGCGCCTCCTCGTCCAGCCCTTCCATATCATTGAGATCAAGAAACGGAACATCAATCAGGTCAATTTGCGCCGAGGCTGCGGCATGAACAAGACGTTTGCGCGCATAGAGCAGCGGCTCCCAAGTGGGTTCAACACGCAACTCCGCGGCCATATCCACACCACCAAAGAGCAATGAAACAATGCGGTCGCTGGCGCGCGCAATCTCAAAGCAGGCTTCTAACGCTTCATTGGTCTCAATAATCACCTGAAACCGTGTGTCCTTGCCTTCATCGGTGAGTAGATCATCCAACAGTTTGATCTCATCTGGACTCTTCACCTTGGGCAGCATTAGCCCCGGCGGTGGGTTCTCCTGCTCTAGCAACATCAAGACATCAGCCATCCCATCTGCCGACCGCAGTGAGTTGATGCGCACCAGCAACTCGACCTCTGTCCCCGTACTACCCAGCCCAGCATCGTCTGCCAAGAACTCATTAAACCACGCAAAGGTCTGCTGGCGTGACTCTACCTTATGCTGCGGTGCAATGGCATCCTCTAAATCCACACACATAATATCCGGTTTGGCCGCAATGGCCTTGGGAAACATGTGTGGTGCTGTCCCTGGCGCAAAGAGAAAGCTGCGGCGCGGTACGATCTGCTGTGAATCCTGTTGTTTTGGCATTATTCTCCTCAATTTTATTGATTACACTCATCAAAGGCATGTTGCATGGCCGCGATCAAATCGCCTTTGGGCATAAATTCATGTCCGACATATAGATCATAGCCCGTTTCCGCAATGGCCTTGCAGATACCACGATAGTTTAATTCCTGCATATCATCCAGATCATTGCGTCCAGGATTGCCCGCTGTGTGGATGTGACCAATCCAGTCAATCGTCTCACGAATCGTACGGATGATGTCGCCTTCCATAATCTGCATGTGATAGATATCATAGAGCAACTTGACACGTGGGCTATTGACTCGTTGACACACGGCAAGTCCCCACGCTGTATGATCGCATTGATAGCCTGCATGGTCAATTTTTGAGTTGAGCAGTTCTAAGTTGAGGTTAACTCCCTTATCCTCGGCATGTCCAGCCACCCGCCGAAAACAGTCTGCAACCGCGTTGATGGCATCCTCCTCGGT
Organism: Chloroflexota bacterium; assembly: GCA_039029935.1. Lineage (GTDB taxonomy): Bacteria > Chloroflexota > Anaerolineae > Caldilineales > Caldilineaceae. The sequence goes on along the minus strand of JBCCFC010000967.1, from coordinate 642 downwards.
CTGGTGTGGCTGACGATTCCCACTAAAGCAGATTAGCCCAGGAATACCGTGCTCGGCTGCAAGGTCGATGGATTCTCGTAGCTCGGCTGCAATGCGATCATGGTTGGCGCGTTTATTCAACCCGTCGGGCAATGAGAAGTGTCCCGACATGCTGGCAACCACAAGATTATGGTTCTTTGCGGTGGCAATCACCTCTTCAAAATCATCGCCACGATTCCAAAACTCAATGGCGGCATACCCCATATCTGCTGCTTTGCCAAATAATGTATCCAAGGACATTTCGCCCGCACGAAAAATTGGATAACAGATTGATTGTTTGATAGACATATTCTTCTCCTGAATGTTTAGGTTGCAAGTTGCAGGTTGCAGGTTGCAAGTTGAAAAGTTGAAGGGTTGAAAGGTTGAAGGGTTGAAGGGTTGAAGGGTTGAAGATAAAACAAACGATTAACCCTCAACTATTAACTATCAACTATCAACTCTCAACTCTCAACTATCAACTTTTCTTAATACTCGTTATTGTACTCGATTTCCTATCATCATAGAAATTACACAAAATTCACCACCTTTCCCCAATTTGTTCACAATTTCTTCACAACCCAGCGGCATAATGGAGACATGAAAAGTGAAGAGTGAAGAGTGAAG
>JBCCFC010000966.1:0-5440 GCA_039029935.1 Chloroflexota bacterium | reverse complement strand
TTTCTAAATCTCCTCTGAACAGCCAAGCATTGATTGGTCGCCGACGCACAGGGAAAACCGCCATTCTGAGCAAGCTGTTCAGAGGAGATTTAGAAATCGTCGAGGCCCATCGCTTAAAGTAGGCGAGTTCCCCCTCACGGTTGACAAAAAATTCACCGACTTGATCTTCTAGCAGTTTTGGTTCTTTGGTCATTGGTTTGGTCCTTTCGTTTCATTCTTTGGGTTGTTTTCTACTACTCTTGATACGCTGTAAATGCCTGTCGTAAATCACCAAACGATTTGGGGCGATAGGTATCAAACCCGTCATCATCGACAAAGACAAAATCGTAGATTGCTTCTGTCTGTACACTGTTTACATCGGTACACCACTGCCGAAGGCGCGCCAATTTGTGTGGCACATCCAAATCCTCTACCCCTTTGGTTTCGACAATCACAATATCGCCATTGGTGAGCTTGACGATGAAATCGGGGTAATAGTTCGAGATGTCGCCATCGACGTTGATGTAGTCGAGCTTGAAATGGATGGCGAGGTAGTTCTTGGCGTAGGCGACGACATCACGACACCCTTCGAGGAAGTCGGCGAACGCTAGCTCGAAGTGGCTGTCTCCAATGATGCGGTTGAAGAGGCTTTTGCTTGGCAGCAGATAGCCCTGATCTTTGACGACAAAGGGGCGGGTTTGGCGTAGTTTGATCCAATCGCGGATGTCAGCCTCTGTATTCTCTGATACGGTCAACTCGTTGATGGCCCGCACGCCTAACTCAAGATAGTCAGCATATTTCTCGGTAAATTTGGCACTCTGCTGCTCGACCAATTTCTCGCGGCTCTCGGCATCGGGCAACACAGGGTGCTTGACCACATTCTGCGAGATGGCCTCAACGAGCGGATAGTCGGCGATGGTCTGTACAAAGATACTGCCATTGTTGTGTTTGGGCGTTGCGCTCACATCCAGTTGCAGACTGAGTTCGCCCCCTTTTTGCACCAGCCGATTGTGGATATCCTCGATGGATTTAAACCATGCCATGCGTTTGTCGTGGATGTGATGGGCTTCATCATTGAGTACCATCAGTTCATCAATGTCGCGCACAATCATGCTCAAATCCACTTTGGAATCGGTGGTCTTGCCTGTGGGTCGTTTGCCCAAGAAATAGTCCATCGTGTTGTCGTCGTCGGGGGATGGTGGAATATCATCACCTGAATAGACGCGATGGATGTTGGTGAGAAAGATGTTGCCCGTGTTGCGCATCACACGCACTTCGTCCTGCACATGCAGCGTCAGTTGAAAATCATCACGCCAGTTGCGGCCATCATAGCCATTGTCCGGCAGCACGGGGTCCTCAAAAAAGATGCGTAGCCCCTGAAAGTCTTTGTAGATGCGGTCGAGGACGATGATATTGGGCGTGATCAGCAAAAAGTTGCGCGCAAGGGTAGAGTCGGGTTCGTAGCATTTGTGATAGAAACTCCACGCCAGCGCAAGACTCAGCACCTTGGTTTTGCCGCTACCCGTCGCCATCTTGATCACATAGCGACGCCAATACTCATCAAACATGCTGGCCGAGACTGCACCGCTGGCGTCAAAGCGCATGAGGTCGGACTCGTTCTGAACGCCGACGACATCAGAGAGATAGATGATGGTTTCGATGGCTTCACGCTGGGCAAAGTAATAGGCAAAGGTGTGCATCCGCCCATCGGCTTGGGGCAGCAGATGCGGCTCCACAAACCACCAGTGGAGCAGGCTCTTGCTGGTGTCGCTGGCCCCCACATAGCCACTGTCACGGAACTCTTTGACCTTGCGCCGTAACTGTGCCACCAAGGGCGGCATCAGCCTGTCCATGCGGCTTTCACGCAGGGCTTCGTCGGCGGGGAACCAACGTACAGTTGGGTCGAGGATGTCATGTGGTGATTGGGGAAAGTTTGGATGTAATGCCATAATCTTTTTCCTTTATCGCAAACCTAGTGTTAAGGCGCATCGGGCAAGCCACGAAAGTCAAGCAGCGTTGCCAGTGCATAGAACTGCGCCCAATCGCTGTAGTAGATGCCCTCTTGCTCTAGCAGCTTAATCGCTGGTCCCGTAAACCCAGCTTTGGAGAAGAACCAGCGGTGAATCTCAACATATCGCTTTGTCTCGTCCGATTTGACCATAAACTTGTTCGATTGCTTGATGAAATGTTCCACCTGCCCCTTATCTACTTTCGCCTGTAGATATTTGGACTCAACCAACCACATTCCTTCTTGGCTCTGCATTGTCTCAGGGATAAACCAACTGCCAATGACATCAATCTCGACTTTATCCCCCGCAATGACAAAGCCGCCTCGACGCTCAATGAATCTGAATTGGTTGAGCTTTACAGGCTGAGGCTGATTGAAATAGTGTCCGTCAACTTCACGCCCATCAAAGCCACGCATGATCAAACGCGCATAGAGTTCGCCAATTTCGCCTTTGGCTTGATTAAGTTGTCCCAAGATTGTTTTGTACTCTTCTTCCCACTCTTGTATCGCCTCTTCGGGTTTCATATTGAGCATCTCACGTCGGTAATTGTACTTGATAAAACGACGCAACATGGGGTCATTGGGTCCATTGAACATGCTCACAGTACCCTTCTGCACAATATCGGCTTGATACAATCTGCGAATAGAGTCCTCTACCTCATCAACTGGTAGCCCCAACGCTTCGGCAATTTGATCAGGGTACATCAGCTCCCCTGGGTACTTTGTTGACTCAAACATCACTTTTCGGGTTGTTGTGCCATCATTGAGTAAGTCGCTGTATTTTTCGACCTCTTCATTGTAATGTTGCCATAGCTTACCATCCAGATTGCCCAGCTCGTAAAAAGCCACCTTTTTCAGGCTTTTTGGATCTGTCAGATTATTCGACTCTAAATACTTGCTATTAAACAACATATGAATGCTATAAGGGTAGCCACCTGTCAATTGCCAAACTGCCTCAGCCAATTCATTGCTGACCTTAATGCCTTTTCTATGACCCAATAAAAATGCTAATTTATAGGTGTTGTCTTTATCCAGTGGCTGCAAATGATTATAGTTGAATCGCCCAGACAACATGCCACCTAGTGCTTTCCCTACCAGCAATGATATTGATGATCCTGATACAAGCAGTGGTGCCCAACGGGTATCAACCGCCCACTGAAAGCCGCCCGTGAGATTACGCATCAAGTTCTGTTTGGTATCATAGACGTTCAAAAGCACTTGAAACTCATCAATAATCACGACTGTACGGATTTCTTTATTCCATGCCACCCTACGCGGTGTATTGACAGCGAGTTTTGCAACACCTCTAGACAAATGTGACCCTAAACTCAGATGATATTTTTCAAATAAATCATCAATAATCGGGTCCCCAAATTCCTTGGCAAAAGGCTCAAGGGTTTCCATGTCCCACTCTTCTTGAATGAAATCAGGGCGGTCATATCGAAACGCTAAGAAGCATGAAATATAGGCTGATAAATACATGTCAGCAAATTCTTCCATTGTTAAAACCCGATCAGCGTCCAGAAAATCCGCAAATGACACATAAATGGGCAGAACTTTTTTCTGTTCACGGAAAAGCGTGTTAAACAACTTGCCCAATATCGCCGTCTTGCCTGTGCGTCGGCGTCCAATCAAAGCCTGACTGTTCAGGGGCGTATCGGGAATTGTTGATATCCATCGCCAAAAGTAGGCAAGGTCGCCTTCATGGTTGACAAAAATGTCGCCGACTTGATCTTCGAGTAATTTTGGTTCTTTGGTCATTCCTCTGCCAACAAATCTCGCATTAACACCAGCCGTTCATAGATCATGCTGATAAACGAATCCGCGCCCTTGCCCCATGTGTCACGATAGGCAATCTCCTCAAGGATGTTGGGCTTCTTGGTAAAGGTATCACCACCAATCTCAATATCCATCGAGAAGTCCGCACCGACATCAAAGGGCGGGTCGATGTAGATCAGCTTTAGCCCGCCTTGCTCCTCAATGGCCGAGCGCAACGGCCCATTTTTGAGCGATGAAAGAATCAGCTTATTGTCTCCCCAGATCAACTTATTGGTCCAGCCCGCCATCTGACGTCCGCGCGTGTCAAAGAGCGAAAGCTGCATGTTGGTGTCGTCCGGCTTCTCCGCACGCGGCTCATCCACATGCTCAATGGTCTGAAAGGGCAATACCAAATTGGTCACATCACTGCTCTTGCCATTCCACACCAACTCCACCTCACGCTTGTCCTCAAAGAGCAAAAAGCGATAGCGGTCGGGCAGTTCGCGGCCCGCCTCAAGGTGACGGATAATCTCCTGTTTTTCCTGTTCGGTTAATCTGAGCATAAACCTAGCCTTTGTTGTATTGTTTACTGTATCATCTCTGCAATAATCGCCTTCAACGCCTTCATCATCCGAAAAATCTCAAACACATCTTCACGCGTTGCAATATACCCATTGCTAAAACTATACTCCATCCCTTGCAGTACCATAAAATACCAGATATTCCCTTTGATGTAGCAGCCATAAACGGGATATTCATGTTTGTTAATTTCCTGTGCCACCAACATCGCGCCCAATGCCTGTCCTGCTGGCTCACCTTCGTGGTCTTCTTCTAGTTGATATGCATGTAGTCAAAAATAGGGCTGCTCCGGCTCACGTTTGCCCGACGCGATCATACCATCGGGCTTGCCACCCAACTCGACATTGCCGATTCTCCCTGACAGCGGGCGCACGGCAAAAAAGTTCTGGTTCTTGCCCGAAAACTTCACCAATGACATAAGCGGTCCAATAAAGCCGTAGGCTAACTCGGTTTCATTCCAATGTCGAAAATTGTCAGCTAGTTGCTGTTGGTAATCAAGCAGTTGTTGACGCTCATGGTCTAAAATTTCGGCTTCACGATTGAGCCAGTCAGTTAATGGCTGTAGTTCATCCACCTCTTCTAGCCCAAACCGTTTCTCCAACATGGTTAATGTGCATTGTTTGAAGGTAATTTTTTCGATTTCGGCTTTAGTTGTTTTCGTTTCTGTAGTTTGCGTATTCATCGTAAACCTCTCATAGTACAAATTTTTGTCAAAGACAAAATCATCAGGCGTGGCAGGACCAAATATGCCAGCGAGTTGCTTTGTAATGCTTCCTTCCGGTATTTCTAGTTCGTCGGGTTGTATCTCCATGATGACAGGATCGGTTGGAGCGAACATTGGTGGGTTTTCGGTTTGTCTGCTCATAATAATATCCTTTCTCGTATGCATGAGAGAGACTCTGCTGAAAAAAGTCCGACTTCTGTAGAATTTGCGAATCTCTACCACTGGTGAGAAGTCGGACTTTTGGGCGATTTTGACCTTTTTGCAGTAGAGTCATGAGAGAGACTCTGCTGAAAAAAGTCCGACTTCTGTAGAATTTGCGAATCTCTACCACTGGTGAGAAGTCGGACTTTTGGGCGATTTTGACCTTTTTGCAGTAGAGTCATGAGAGAGAC
>JBCCFC010000965.1:0-5442 GCA_039029935.1 Chloroflexota bacterium | reverse complement strand
TTGCGCAAGCCGCACAGCAGCCCAACACCATTCTCGATGATATGGTGTTGATGTATCCAGAACCAACCATCTTTACCAAGCACACGCTGTTGCCCCTAAATGGCAGCGAAGGCGCAGAGTTGTTGGGTGAGTTGTTGGAGACAGACCCAGAGCTTCAGAAATTGGCGATTGAGTATGGTCTGCGCAACAGCAACCTCAGCTACTTTAACGACTTCATTGCACAGATTAACGTCGATATACCTGAGCAGATTCTGGATGTAGTAGAGCCGCCCAGCTATGAAGTGTTGGAGGGCATGATTCAGCAGATTGAGCAGGCGTATCAGAATTAATAGATTAGGTTTAGGGGATACGTAGGGGCATGAGGTGATGTTTGAGTTTCTCCAAAATATCACCTCATGCCCCTACCGATTTTCGCCCCAAATACTATTGGAGAATTAATTTATGCGACAAAAATTATCAAACCGCTTAACACTATGCCTAAGTACCATGTTGCTCGTTCTCTTGGGGACAACAGGCTGCGGTCTCTTTGGTGGGTCCACCGAAACCCTCACTGTGCTGGCTGGCTCAGAACTCAAAGATATCCAGCCGCTGCTGGATCAGATTGAAAATAATACCGATGTTCGTCTCGAATTCACCTATATCGGGACACTCAATGGTACAGAAGAATTGCTTTCGGGGGCAGACTACGACCTTGCATGGTTTTCCCACGCACGCTATCTTTCGATGCTAGATAGCAACAACAGTCTGATTGCGACGCAGGAAAAGATCATGCTTTCGCCTGTCGTCATGGGTGTCAAAGAGAGCAAGGCACGTGAGTTCGGGTGGATCGACAACGCAGACATCACGTGGCAGGATGTTGCAGACAAAGCAGCGTCGGGTGAGCTTCGCTTTGCCATGACCAACCCTGCGGCTTCCAACTCTGGCTTTACAGCACTGGTCGGTGTGGCCGCTGCGCTTGCCGACAGCAGTGATGCGCTGGAGACAGGTGACATCAACAGCCAAGGCATGGCCGACTTTTTTAAGGGGCAGGCACTGACCGCTGGTAGTTCGGGCTGGCTGGCAGAGAGTTATGTGGAGGCGCAACAGGATAACCTTGTGGTGCTGGATGGTATGATCAACTATGAATCAGTCCTGCTGGCACTCAACCAAGGGCGAGAACTCAACGAGAAGTTCACCATCATCTACCCCAAAGAAGGTATCATCACGGCTGATTATCCGTTGATGCTGCTGGACAAAGATAAACGTGAAGCCTATGATCTCCTTGTTGAATATCTGCGCACACCAGAGATGCAACAGGATTTGATGGAAACGACATTGCGCCGTCCGGCTGTGGCAGGTATCTCACTAGACTCGCGCATCCCCGACTCACTGCTGGTCGAGTTACCCTTCCCCAATAGGGTGGATGTTATTGACCAACTGCTTTTTGCCTATTTGGATGAGCAACGTATTCCTGCCCATGCCTACTTCCTGCTAGATGTCAGCGGATCAATGGATGGGAATGGTATCCGTGACCTAAAAACGGCGATCAACAACCTGACTGGCTTGGACGATTCCCTCACTGGCCGCTTTGCCCGTTTCCGAGGGCGGGAGGCAGTCACCATCGTTACCTTTAACCATGAAGTCACCAGTGTCAATACCTTCTCCATTGACAACACCGACGCACAGGGGGGGGACATGCAACAGATTCGCGATCATGTTAATGGACTCTTTGCCGACGGTGGCACGGCCATCTACTCCAGCCTTGCGGAGGTCTATCAGCTAGCAGCAAACGATCAGTCGATTGACCCTGACCGGTACTACTCGATTGTGTTGATGAGCGATGGTGAAAATACTGACGGGGCCAGCCTACGCGAGTTCCGCCAATGGCATGAACGACTGCCTGCCGAAGTGCGCCGTATCCGCACCTTTACCGTTGTCTTTGGCAATGCCGATGAAGCGGCAATGGAAGAGATTGCTGACAGCACGGGGGGACGCAAATTTGACGGCACAAGCGAGTCGTTGAGTTTGATCTTTAAGCAGATTCGTGGGTATCAGTAGAAATCAGTCATCCCTAAAAATACTACAACGGACTAAGGAGGGGGAACGGATTTTTTTTCCTGTGTGCGGAGACAAAAGTCCGTTCCGATCCGCGTCCCCATGTTCCTACGCTCGCACCCGAAACTTTACAAACAAGTCTGTTGGCATCATCGTAAACGAAAACCGTTCCTGTACATTATCCAATCCATGACGACCTGACTCCTTGGCTGGCAACACATCAAAATTGCGACAGAGCATCGCCATTGCCATGCGGATTTCATAGAGAGCCAAGCTGCGTCCAGGGCAGAGGCGGGGACCAGACCCAAAGGGGATAAACGATTTGCGCTGTTGTGCAGCCACTTGTCGGCTGACATCAAGCCATCGGTCTGGCTGGAAGTCATCGGGCTGCTCAAAGCTATCAGGTCGCATCGCACCAGAGCGTGGCAATGTTGTGATGACACTCCCTTTGGGCAGTGCAAGATCACCCAGCACCACGTCTTCGTTGCACTCAACCGATAAAACAGCGGCAACGGGTTTAAAGCGCATGGTCTCATGAGCAACAGCATCAATATAGGGAAGCTCGCGGACCTTGGCCTCATCGGTGAGAATGGTGGCATCGCCTAGCACACGGTCGGCCTCCTCCTGCATCTTCTGCTGTACGTCAGGATATTTGCTCATATAATAGAGCATCCACGCAATCGTGTTGGCCGTAGTGTCTTCGCCCGCCAGCAGCATCGTAAAGACATTACCATAAATTTCATCATTGCTAAACTGCCTGTCCTCCTCATCCTGCGCTGCTAACATCGCTTCCAACAGATTATTGGGTTGCTCGGCTATCACTGGATTCTCGCACATCTTGGCACGCGTTGTCTCGATAAACTCCCCAATGACGCCACGTACAACATTTATCGACTTGTCCAGCGCGTGATCCGCAGGCATTTTGACATAATGCCAATAGGGAAAGGGGGAAAAAAGGCGTTGGGCAAGCATGGCAAAAATCCGACCAATATTTTGCTGTAGCTCATCCGATTCCTGCTCCAGCGTGTTCATGTCATAGCCAAAGGCCAGATTAGTGGTGATATCAACGGTATAGCACAGCAGGTCCTTTTGCACTTCAATCGACTGTTCTTCTGAAGCTGCCTGTCGCCATAGCGTCTGCAATCGCTCAGTGACTGTGACCATTGCTGGGAAAAATTTGTGCAGATGTTTGGTGTCCAATGCCTGCATCACCAACAGTCTCTGTCGTCGCCAATCCTCGCCTTCTGCCGAAAACACACCGTTGATGCCCAATTCACGGATACGGGCTTCGAGGTTTCTGGCGCGTCGATAGGTCTGAGGACGATTGCGCAGGACTTCATTGGTCAACTCTGGGTCGGATGTCACCACGATTTGTCGAGGACCCAGTTGAATCCGATAGACTGAGCCATAGATTTTCTCCCAATTCTCCAAATAGATATGGAACTGTTTGGGATTAATCTGGAATGCATTGCCAACAACAGGCCAGCCTTTGGGACCGGGTAGGTCGTCAATCGTGCGTGTAGCGACTGGACCAGCCTTAACATGTGCGCTGGTTTCCTGCTTCCATGTGCGGATTTCGTCAAGATCCACATACACAGCTTCATTCTCCACGAGCGTGGTAAACTGTTTCAGCCCCGACCGCTTTCCCCCGCGTCTGGCCCCAGAAAGACAGTCAAACTGCCAGCCATGCGAGCGACAGGTCAACACAGCACCATCCGCCGTGCTATCAACGGATCCTTCGGCCAACAACGTCCCTTGGTGTGGACATCGACCCTCAAAGACCGAAACCGTCTCCCCACTCAACACACCGACCAGCTCGACATCTTCCACCTGAATCGAGAGTGGGTTAGTCTGGGCAAACTCATTTATATGTGCAACACGATGTTTCTGGTTCAAGTTAGATATTCCTTTCAATCTCTTGGTCAATATTTTGCTTCATCGTCAAATAACTCACCTCATGTTTCTGTGCCAACTGCCTTACATCCTCATGCTCGCTCTTCCAGCGTATATGCCCATTGGGCAAACGCACTTTCTTGACGCGCACATCACCATAGTTGGTCGTCACAGTCACCAACTCACGGGGCAACATATGCTTCTGAAAGGGATAAACCCGCACCCCAATCGTGGTCGAATGGGTTAAAAGAGTCTCAACCAAGGCATCTACCCGTTCAGGTACACACAAAATCGAAATTTTGGTGGCAGGACGCGATTTCTTCATGATAATCGGTGTGAAGTAGACATCATCCGCGCCCATATCAAACAGCACATCCATCAATGGTGCGTATGCCTCCGCTGACATATCATCCACATTGGCCTCAATCTCATAGCAATCCGCCGTCACCCAGTCACCCTTTGCCAACGACGCCACTGATGACCGACCACTGCTTTCATATGAAGCAACCGTCGCCAGCGTCACCCGCACCAAATTTGGAATTGAAAACTCTTTCTGCCCTAGTCCATAGCCTATCTTGTCAACACGCAGGTTAGGTGTGTCGGTAAACTGATGGACAGTCGCCTTGAGAATTGCCGCACCCGTCGGCGTGGTCGCCTCCGAGTCAACACGCCCACGATGAACAGGCACATCTTGCAGAATCTCCATCGTTGCTGGTGCTGGTACAGGGAAGACGCCATGCGCACAACGCACAAAGCCACTACCCAGTTCAATGGTGGAGGCAAGGACCTGTGTCACGTTCATGTTTTGCATCAGATAGTCCAGTCCGATGGCCGCACCAATGATATCGACAATGGCGTCCGTGGCTCCTACTTCGTGAAAGTGAACCGCATCCACGCTGGTGTTGTGAATCTTGGCCTCCGCAACGGCCAGTGTGTGGAAGATAGCACGGGCGATGTCTTTGACCGACTGTGCATAGGGTGTGTTGTCGATGAGGGTGCGGATGTTGGCATAGGTGCGATGATAGTGGTGGTCATGGTTGTGATGATGATCATGGTGATGATGATGTTCGTGGGTTAGGCGTACAGTGGCCTTGGTTCCGGTGATGCCCTGCTTTTGGGCGCGCTCAACCACTAGCTCAAATTCATGGTCAAGATTGAGCAGCGAGAGTTGGGTGCGTAGATGGGTTTCGGGGACACCGATGTCGATCAGCGCGCCGAGGTTCATGTCACCGCTAAGACCGGAAAAGCATTCGTAGTAGAGTATTTTGTGCATGGATTACCCATTTCATATGCCAATAAAGGGGTTCGTAATTGTTAATTGATTTTCTACTATAAGACTATGCTGCATATCTTCTGAATAGAGAATTGTAGAATCAGTCAACAATGCAGCGGCGACAATCAGGCTATCAAAATAGGAAAACATATATTTCGGTCGCAGTTTGCAGGCTTTCAACATGACTGCTCGGTCTATATTAATGACCTCATATCTATCATATGACAAATTAATGAAATTAC
>JBCCFC010000964.1:0-5446 GCA_039029935.1 Chloroflexota bacterium | reverse complement strand
TTCCTTTTTCTTCGCTCTCAACTTCTCTCTGGTCGTTGGCACATTTTCATGCTTAATCTCTCCCGACATTCTTTCCTCCTTCTCCAACAATCTCAGTCCCCTCTCCCTTCCTGATTTAACATACTTTGGGAATGCACCCATATCAACTTCTTGATTAAGTAGGTCTTCCAAATCAGGTTCTAATGGGTTATTCGATGATGTCGTTTGTGCGTATATTGTTACAGGTATCAACAGTTGTGTACATACCAATATCAAGAGTAGTATCAATCTTGTTTTCATTTTCCCTCCAATCGTTTAGCGATAATCGCCAGTCAATCCAAACGCAGCCCAATAATAGGGTGATGACCACTTATCCTCAGCCAGTACTTCAAGTTGGGCAGTGCGTAATGCCTTGGCAGTGGTCATCCCCGTTTGCCAATGGGTATAGAAGGATTCCATCAGCGTTGCCGAGGCTATATCGTCAATCGGCCAGAGTGTTGTCATCACAGCGGGTGTGCCAGCGTAGATGAAGGCGCGAGGCAGACCCACCAACTCATCACCACGCGTAAAGTTTGCCAGTGACGTATCACATGCGGACAGGACAACAAGATTGGTCTTCGATAGATTCAAGTCAAAAATTTCTCGTACTTCCAGCCGCCCATCATTCGTACTGTCAGATGTCAGTTGAATTTGGGTTGAGAGAGGTTCAACCTCATCATACTTGCCATGCGCAGCGAGATGGAGAATATCAAATTCGTGTGCCTGCGCCATAACGTGGCTCTCTGTGGCATCGTCGCCGAGTAAGGGCGTCGTGTTGAACATGGATGCAATAGCTTTGACCTCACGTTCAGCTGCATCTAATGAGCCATCAGGGTTGCCCAGCGCGAGTAGCCTACCCTCATTGGGGTTGCGTTTGTCTTGGATGAATTTGAGGACGCTGGCACTCGGGGCATAGGTAATCGTGTATTCTTCCAGCAGATACCGCTCTTCATCAGCATTCCAGAGCGCGGCAAAGGGCAGATAATGTAGGGTTTGATGGGGGACAATGATGAGATTGTCGTTGTGAATATAGGGTTTGAGCGGTGTGATCAACGCATCATATAGAATCGATGCGCTGGCGATATCGCTCTCTTTTTCCTCTAGCGACTGGCGTAGAAAGTCGATTTGTCCGTTCAACACGGTTGCCGAAATATTCAATGTGACAAAGGCCGCTGCATCCTGTTCAACCACCCATGCGCGCGTTTGCTCATCAAAAAAGTCGCCCTCTTCTTGGTTGCTATCCATGTGATAGAGAATCAACGTTGTCTGGTCATCAAGCACCTCGCTCTGTACTTGTGCCAAAGTCAGTGCATCCACGCTGACAAGCGATGCATACTCTGGGTCAGCCAATTTAAGGTCGAAAAGCAGATCTGCGTGGGTCTGTTGCGTCTGCTCAAGCTGGGCAGACAGAAGATTCGCATTCGCAAAAGGAGATAACCCTGTTAGTTCTGTCTGTAAGTCAGACATTTTTTGTCGTAACTGCTGTAACTGCTGGTGATCTGCTTCATCTATCCCTGATGGCGTTTGGAGATGCGTATTCCCCAACTGATCGAGAAAGGTTCGTGCGCGTGATTGCTCAGTATGGAGAAAGGCTTGTTCATATTCGCCAGCGGCAAAGGCAAAAGCCATCGCCAGTTCATATATATCGGTTAAGCGATGAAATCCAGCCGTCTTTAATTCAGGAATCATGAGGTCGATACGTGCTTGTTCGGCAAACTCAGTCGCAAAATGCATTTGCTCATAGGCTTGTTTAAACTCTTGGTGTTTATAATGCATCGTGCCTTGTAGGATATGACCAAATGATGCCATCGGTGTGTTTTGGGCTGTCTCGGCAAGGTCCTGTATTTGTTGAATATAGTCTAACGCGACAGGATCGTTCTCTCCATCAAAGAATAAATAGGCCAGACTAAGCACAAATAGTGATTGGGATTCATAGGCACGAAATCCAGTTTTTTTGTGCATGTCTAATGCCGTAAGACTGTAGTCAATGGCGGTCTGTAGCTCTCGTTGTTCGAGGGCAAGGAGGGCTAAATTATTGAGGGCAACGCCAACACCAACGGGGCTATCGAGACTTTCCCAGAGATGCAAAGCCATGTCAAAATAGGTTTCTGCTTGATCTAAATCACCTATATCAGCGTATAACAAACCTAACTGTGTATGGGCAGCGGCAATCCCAATATCATTCTGAATTTCTTCAAATGTTTGCAGGCTCTGTAGCAGATACACTTCTGCTTTTTCCAGATCACCTAAGTTAAAATAGGTTGTACCGAGCGTTTGCTCAATTGCCGCGATAAGCGGTTCTCGTCCTCCCTCATCAAAAAAAGACAACGCCTCTGTATAGGCAGTGATGGCCTCGCGGTACATGCCTTGTTGGGTATACATGCCCCCCATACTAGCGGTGGTGACTGCTTGGAAGTAGGGCTGATTGGCTTCCGCAGCCTCAGCGATAAGCTGCTGATGGAGTGCTTCGGCTTCCTCAAAATATCCTGCCTCGGTCTGAATCGCCGCTTTCAGGCTGAGATTGAGAAATTTGTTTAAGTCAGATGTCATCCGATCCTCCATCGCCAGTGCTTGATCAATCACGGCCAATGCATCATCATACTTTCCTTGTCCAGCGTAGGCATGGGCAATGCTCCCCAACAAGGCACTCTCTTGGTTGGGGTTTTGTGGTAATCGTCGTGATAGTTGTTGGGCATATTCCAGAATGGCCAGTGCTTGCGAAAATTCGCCCTGATTGACCAGCGTGACACCCAGCCCAATCAGCGACTCTACCTCTTGCACAGGCTCGCCAATTTTTTGCCATACCCATATCGCCTGTATCAACTCTATCTCTGCCTTCTTATAATGACCTGTTTGCAAGGCAACATTGCTCAGATTGTGATAAAGCGCACCGCGATTGAAGGGTTCTGGCTTGTCTTCGGTTGCGTCATCAATGGATTGCAGCAACGCCAGTGCCTGCTCATACCAGTGACGTGCGTCAACCAGTTGATTTAGTTCGACATAGGTATTCCCAATTTGGAGCATCACACCTGCTCGATCTTCTTTGTTTCCGGCAAGCCTATAGATGTCTTCGACCTCTTTATAGATATCCTGTGCGCCTTGCCAATCTTGTTGCTCAAAGAGTGCCTTGGCTTCAAAATAGCGTTCGCTGATTTCATCACCCAAGGGCAGGCTTTGAACGATAAAAAAGACCTCAATCATGGTGTTCATGGCTTCAAACGCCGCGATAGGGTCGATGGTGCTGCCTGTCTCTACTTGCGCCTGTGCTTGGCAGAGCGCACGGTAGGCGAGCGCGCGGGCTTTGCCTACATCAAAATTGGCCCGTTGATACAAATCTTGCGCATCGGCTAAGTCACGTTCGGCCATTCGACAATTGTCCGCACGGTAATACGCCACACCACTTGTGTAGAGCATATCGGCATGGGTCAACAACGTTTCATCAAAGTCCAGTTCCTGCTTGATCAATTCCCCATAGAAAGCCGCTGATACATCCATCCCATCCATCGAATGGGTCACGATTGTGCGGAACTCATGTTGCTGTGTCATCCTGATGAGGTCTTGTAAGACAGGCGGTAGTGGATTTCCGGTGCTGAACCATTCGCTGAACCCTTCTTTCAGGAGTGACGCCAATGCCTCCGGGTCCATCAGGGAATTATCAAACAGTGATTCAAATTCGCCTTGTTCCAGTGAGGAACGCATGTCTTCCAAATCCTCTTTCGTCCAGCCACCATACTCCTCTAACAAAGCGGTAAATCGCTGCTGATTCATGAAAAATTCCACCAGAGCCAAGTCTGTTGGTGACAGCCCAGCGATACATTCCGAAACAGTACGCACTTCAATCCCCGTTGCCAACCCCACAAAGCAACGTAGACTGGCCGGGTAATAGGAACTTGCCAATCTCAGGTGAACATCGGACTCGCCCAGTGGATCATCGACGAGTTGATAAAATTTAATCGCCTCCTGCCATTTTGTGCGCGCTGATTCCGCAAACCCTGCTTGCAACAACTGCTCCCCTTCGCCCACCAAGAACTCTGCTTGGCGGTGCGCCTCAAATTCATCAGGTGCAGCCTCAATGGGTGTTAGGATAAGGTCTATGAAGGTTTGGTCAGGACCTATGAGCTGTCCACTGATGTCATCCATAACAGTCTCTGCAACAGCATCATCTGAGTCTTGATAAAGTGTATCGGCAATGACAGTAGCGGGGTGTATGTTGATAAAGCTCCAACATAGAATAATTATTATATAAATTCGTTTGATTGTTTTATTCATTTTCACTACTAATATCGTAGTAGAACCGATTACATAAACCCAAATATGTTTTTAGAAATAAGCTGAGGTATATACTACAACAGGACCCAAAGGTTACCCCGAATTGGAACGGATTTTTTCCTGTGCATGGAGACTAAAATCCGTTCCCGACCGGGGAACCCTCTGGGTTCCGCTGTAGTATATTTCTTCTCACTATTTTTTCGGTACTCCTTAACGATAGTCTCCATTCAACTGAAACGCCGCCCAATAATAGGGGGATGCCAATTCATCCGTAGCCATCACATCGATTTGCGCAGAACGCAACGCCTCAGCCGTCGTCATCCCTGACAGCCAATGTTGATAAAACGTCTCCATCAGGACAGCCGAGGCATCATCATCAATCGGCCACAATGTGGTTATCACCGCAGGTGCGCCCGCATAGATGAAGGCACGGGGCAGACCAATCAGGTCATCGCCACGTGTCATGGTTGCGTTGGACGTGTCACAGGCAGAGAGAACCACAAGGTTGGCGTCGGAGAGGTTCAAGTTGAAAATCTCATGCACCTCAAGCCATCCATCATTGGTACTGCTGTCTTCAATATCGCTATCGCTATCTCTGCCTGAAACAGTATCGGGTGCTAATTCAATCCGCGTGAAGAGTGGATTATTGTCTTCGTATTTGCCATGTGCGGCCAAATGAAGGATATCGACATTTTGCGCTTGGACATGCACCTGCGTTTCTGTTGCCTCATCCAGCAAGAATGGGTCTGTGTTAAACAGGGCAGCGATGGCTTCAACCTCATTTTCTGCGGCTTTGAGCGACCCATCAGGATTGCCCAACGCCAACAGACGACGCTGGTTGCGGTTGCGCTTTGCTTGGATAAATTTGAGTGTGCTGGCACTCGGTGCATAGGTGATGGCGTATTCTTCCATGAGATAGCGATTGTCTTCCTCATTCCAGAGCGCGGCAAAGGGCAGGTGATGCAGCACTTGATGTGGCACAATCACCAGATTGGTGGTCTGGATGTGGGGTTTGAGTGGGGCAATGAGGAGATCATATAGCTTGGCAGATACGTCAGTATCCGATTCTTTTTCTAAAAACGATTGACGTAATTGGTCAATATCGTTATTCAACACGGCATGAGGTAGTTCAAGTGAGACAAACTCAGCATGATTTTTC
>JBCCFC010000963.1:0-5449 GCA_039029935.1 Chloroflexota bacterium | reverse complement strand
TGAAATTGCAGCCGATAGATTGTCAATAGAAGCACAAACTCACTCTATCAATTTGTGTAGGTTGAGTATTTCAGAAAGGGTATACAAATCTATGTTAGAAACAACCATGACAGCCAGTCAAACCATGAGCCATGCTATGACCAGAAGACCAGATGAGATTTATCAGCGTTTGGGGCAAAGTGTCCGCACATTGCGCCGTGCGCGTGACCTGACGCAGCATGAATTAGCTGAACGCGCAGGCATGAACAAGACGTATTTGGTCCGTATTGAGGCTGGTGATAAAAACATCACGTTGAAAACAGCGCAAAAGCTGGCATTTGCGCTCAATACAGATTTAGTAACACTGTTGAAAGGCGTGAAGTTAGCGATACAGTAGTGGGGGTGTATGGGTGTGGGGGTGTATGGGTGTGGGGGTGTATGGGTGTGGGAGTAATTATATGCACCATCACACCATCACACCATCACACCATCACACCATCACACTATTACACTATCACACTATCACATGTTCGTCATTTCATCACTAACAGTCCACAACCGTGCCGCCATCTCATCATCATAGGTGGCTGCTGTCGATTTGACCGCTTTTTGCTTGTCAAAATACTTGCCTGTTACACCTTCTACCTCTGGTGATGAGGCAAGGTAGATACTTGTTTTTGCACCTTCTTCTACATCAATGCCCATAAAACGCAGCGCAATACCCAGCAGGATACCCAACAATCCTGTGAATTCACTACGCGCAAAATTAGTGCGTACAACACCAGGGTGCAATGCATTTGCTGTGATATTTTTGGCTCCTTCCATATCTTCTAGCCGTCTTGCCAATTCATAGGTAAAGAGCACATTGGCGAGCTTTGATTGCCCATAGACACGAAATGCGGAATATTTTTGTGTGGCCTCCAAATCATCAAAGTCGAGTGTCTGTCCACGATGGGCATCGGACGATACACTGACAATGCGCGCAGCGGGTGCGGATTTGAGCGCATCCATCAACAGATTGGTGAGTAAAAAGTAGGCTAGATGATTTAATGCAAAGGTCATCTCTATCCCGTCCGCACTTTCTTTGCGTGTGCGAAAAAGGTTCCCTGCATTATTGACCAGCACATCGAGGCGGTTGTGCTGTGCGTAAAATTGTTCGGCTAAACGACGTACATCGGCTTGCACCGATAGATCCGCAAGCATATATTCAACCTGCTGGTTGCTAGTTGTCGCCTGAATCTCAGCAATGGTCTCTTCGCACTTTGCTTGATTGCGTCCAACCACAATCACATGCGCACCCTGCGCGGCCAATGCCCGCGCAGTCACTTTGCCAATGCCTGATGTGGCTCCTGTCACCAGACAAATTTTATCGTTCATGATAGCGTTTCACCTTCTTTTGTTGTGAAGCAAGTCAGCGAGTCAGTATTTCATTGTGAAGCAAGTCAGTGGGTCAGTATTTCAGCAACTGTGCTGACTGGCTGCAATGCTGACTCGTTATTCTTCTATGCCTAGTAGCCAAATCCGCGATGGCGGCAATACCACAGAGATGCGTTCGCCTGTATGCACACGTAGTCCTGCATCCGCGTGTGCCTGCCATGTTTGACCACCCATATCTAACAATAATTGCGTATATGTTCCCATATAGACGCTGGATATGACCGTAACTTGGATACAGTTATTTCGAGCAATCGGGGTACTCGGTGATTGTATCTGAGATTCGACCTGGATATCTTCAGGACGAACGGTCAGATACACGGGTCCATCTGCAACATCGGTTTGACTGAGATTGATATTGATAAATCCAGCGGGTGTGTCAACGGCTCCACCCTTTTTTATACCCTCAAGGAAATTGTCGTTACGGAAAAAACGCGCAATAGCTTGGCTCTGGGGACGTTCATAAAATGAGGATGGGACATCATATTGTTGGAGTACGCCATCAAACATCAAGGCAATGCGGTCGGCCAGCATCACAGCTTCTTCTTGGTCGTGAGTGACAAAGATGGTGGTGATTTTGAGTTCGCGCTGGATATTGCGGATAAGGGTGCGCATTTCTAGACGTAGGTTGGCATCCAGGTTTGCCAGTGGTTCATCAAGCAGCAACACATTGGGCTGCACAACCAAGGCACGTGCAAGTGCAATCCGTTGCTGTTGACCGCCAGATAACTCGTGAGGCTGTCGCTTTTCATAGCCAGGCAAACGCACCAGTTCAAGCATCTCGCTGACGCGGGAGGCAATCTCACGTTTGTTCATTCCCTGCATTCGCAACCCAAAGCCAACGTTTTGGGCAACATTCATGGTTGGAAAGAGCAAATGCTTCTGGAAGACCATGACAGCCCCCCGTTTTTCAGTGGGGACAGCTAATACGGATTTACCGTTAAACCATACATCGCCACTGGTGGGCGTCAACAGACCTGTAATCATGCGCAACGTTGTTGTCTTGCCACACCCCGATGGTCCTAAAAACGCCACCAATGTCCCCGACGGCACATCCAAGTTTAGATTGTCAACTGCAACCACATCGCCAAAACGACGGGTTAGATTTTGTAATACAACGTCTGTCATGCTTTTCCTGAAAAGTTGAAAGGTTGAAAGAGTGATTAGTGATTAGTGATTAGTGATTAGTGATTAGTGATTGAGTCCTCACACACTATCACACTATCACACTATCACACTATCACACTATCACACTATCACACTATCACACCTCTACATCCGCCCAAATCCGCCCATTACCGAAGATTCTTGACTTAACTGTCGTGAGGTAAAGAATAACACAAGAATGGCGGGGGCAACAAAGACGAGGCTGATGGCAGCGGCGTTGGCTTGGTTGCCGCCCGTTATGAAGGGGAAGAGGACCATTGGTAGGGTGATGATGCGACCGCCACCAATGAGTAGTGTCGTTACATACTGGCTCCATGAAATCAGGAAGGTGAACATGGTTGCGACGAGTAGACCAGGGAAGATACCGGGCAGGGTGACGTGTAGAAAGACGCGGATGGGGTTTGCGCCCAGTGTGCGTGCGGTGTCTTCAAGTTCTGTGCCATAGGTGGCAAAGACGCTTGCCATCACCAGAACCATGTAGGGGACGCAGGGGATCAGATGCACCAAGACAACGCCCAGAATGGTGTCGGTCAGTCGATAGCGGATGAACATGATGTGGATGCCCATGACAGTGACAATACCAGGCACGATGATAGGAACCATAATGAGCCATTCGATGAGTGCTTTGCCTCGAAATTGGTGTAGGGCGATGGCACGGGCAGCGGGTAGCCCCACGATAATCGAGAAGAGTGAGACAATCAGAGCAATGAGGATGCTATTGTATAGCCCTTCACCCACACGTGATGTTTCGGTGAAGACATAGGCCCAGGGTCGTAGGCTCCACTCTGTCGGTAATAGACTGGGGAAAAACCAACGGAAGGCGAATGACCAGATGAGTTGTGGGATGATGGGTGCGAAGACACCGATGAAGATGGTAGATAGTGCAATCCAACGCCAGACTGTGTTCATGATAGATTTCTGTACAATGAGATTGGTCCAAGGGGCTGAGTGATGTGCGTAAATTTTCGCAAAATTTACGCACATCACTCAGCCCCTTGGACCAATCTAACGACTTCTAAACTTTATCTCACCGCATACTTCGCTAACCGCCGATAGGCTACCAACAACGTCACCGCTATCCCTGCAAGGACCACACTGACAGCCATTGCTTGGGGGCGTAGCGATAAATCGGGGTCTTGGTAATGTTGGAATGCCCAAACGGGCAGCGTGGTGGGGTGGCGTGTACCAAGCAACAGCGGGATTTCGTAGTTGGCAAAGATAAAGGCAAAGACAATAATCGACGTGGACAGGATGCCAGGCAGGATTAATGGGAGTAGCACATGCCAAAATCGTTGCCAGCGGTTCGCGCCCAGCGTTTGCGCCAACTCTTCAAACTGCGGCCCCACGCTTTGTAAAATCGCCAGCACCACTAAGCCGACAAAGGGGACTTCCTTCCACAAATAGGTGAGGATGATGGCGATACCAACCCGATCAAAGACTAGGATGGGAAAATCGGCGGGTGTCTCCATCATGCCTGCGGCGACACCGATACGTGCCAACAGTCCGCTCTGAGTCACAAGTAAGACGATGCCGTTGGCTGCGACCAAATGCGGAATCGGCAACGGCATCTGAAAAACAAAGGTGGCAAACTGGCTCCCCCAAAATGTATTCTGCCGATGAGCCTGAGCCTGTCGCCAAAGAATCAGCGCAAAGAGCACAGCCAAGATGCATGATAGTGCGGTGCTGACAAAAGCGATACGAAATGTAAGCCAGAGTGAGAGCAGAAAATTACGGTCAGTAAAGACGGCCGCATAATGCTCAAGGGTGAACTCCGTCATCCCAATCACAGGGAAATAGCCAAAGCTCTGCCCCACCCCAACAAGTAGCCCGCCCCCAAACAGCAAGGTTAACACCAATATCGTTGGTGATAGCAGTAACGGGATACGCATCTGCTCAAGCAGTCGTGCAGGTTGCAAGGTGTAGATTGAACGTTTATTTATGCTCTTCACTCTTCGCTCTTCGCTCTTCACTCTTCACTCTTCACTTTTCACTCTTCGCTTTTCACTCTTCACTCATCACTCTTCACTCTTCTCATTTCTCCAACACATGCTCAATCCAGCCCTGCTCCATCGCCGTCACCCAATCGCTGCTGGGCTCTGGCAGGGCATGGGTGGCAAGAATATCCATTGGCAGAGTCGCGATACCGCGCGCATAGCCGTTGATGGTGTCTTGGACTTCTTGGTCATAGCGTGTGGGGTCTGTGGGTGTCAACCAGCCCCAACGGTCGGGGTCGGTCAGCACCATCTGGTATTCTGGTGAGAGCAGATGGTTGGCAAGGATCATGGCGCCAGCGGGGTTGTTGGCGTTAAAGGGAATCGCCACATAGTTGTTGTTGGCAAGTGTGCCTGTTTCAAAGACAAAGGTGCGGATGGTCTCTGGGTAGCTTCCTTCGGCGATATAGGTTGACGCCTTGCTTGGTGTGTAATCCATGTTAAATGCGATTTCCTGATTGGCGATTAAATCTTCCATCACGGCTGATTCGGGATAGGTCTGTCCACCACGCCACAAGTCCGGCTCTAAATCATTGAGATAGTCCCAGACGGCGGGTGCGTGTTCATCAAAGACAGCTTGATCAAATTCCCCCAAAAACGGTTCGGGTCCACCTGCTGCCCAGAAGAAGACATGACGCAGGAAAACACTGCCCTTAAAATCCGGAATGGCGGGATAGGTGAAGAGACCCGGGTTGTCGTGGACCCACATTTGTAGTGCCTCAAAGGTGTCAGGAGCCTCATCCCCCACAAGTGCGGTGTTAAATTCCATCACAAACTGTGCATGACCCCAAGGGGACTCATAGCCATCGACAGGATAGCCAAAGTCATAGGCAATGGCCGGGTCTTCCCAGTTGACATATTGCGCATTGGGCAACATC
>JBCCFC010000962.1:0-5451 GCA_039029935.1 Chloroflexota bacterium | reverse complement strand
CTGCCCTGCAACAACAAGCTCGAATCTGGGGTCTGTACAGCCCTAGTGTTTGCATGCTACCTCACCCGGTTACCATCCCGTCCTGTGCTAGATATGAATAAAATGCTCACCGCGTTTCAGCAATTTTTCCGTGAACACTCCGAAAGTTGGGTGGAGCGTTTCGACTACAAAGAAGCAGGTCCACAACTGTTGATGCAAGCCTTTCTCCAACGCATTATCAACGGTGGTGGGCAGGTACATCGTGAATATGGACAAGGGCGTAAACGCACGGATCTGTTGGTGGTGTGGCCTTTGGAGGATGATATGGCGACAAGTGTTGCCCAAAGGGTTGTGATTGAACTCAAAATTCTGCACAAAAGTCTGGATACAACTCTCAAAGAAGGGCTGAAGCAGACATGGGATTACATGGATAGGGGAAATGCGAAGGAAGGGCATCTGATAATTTTTGATCGTTCTGCTGACAAATCGTGGGAAGAGAAGATATGGAAACGGGTCGAGGTTTATGAGGGCAAAACGATTCATGTCTGGGGCATGTGAGTGACGCCCCTACCCAATCAACCCAAACACCCGCGCCTGCGCAATCGCCTGCGCACGATGCGTGACACCAAGTTTCCCAAAAATATTCGACACATGGCGTTTGACTGTACCAATGCTGATGATCAATGTTTCCGCAATCTGCTGATTGGTCAACCCCGCTGCCACCAACTGTAGGATTTCGCTTTCTCTTGCAGTGAGCGGCTCGATGAGCGACGTTTGGGGTTGCTTGTGAGTAGTTTCTCTATTGGCATCGTTCACGGGTTGCGGTGGATAGTGCTGTTGCATCGCTGTTTGCGTAGGCAGCGTCTCGACAGGCGTTTGCGTCGGAAATGCGCCTAAGATTTGTTGGGTGTAATTCATCAGTGTTTCCGGTATCTGACCCGATTGAGCTGCATCATGCAATACGGTCTGCATGGGAACGCCCAGGTCTGCGTAGAGCCGGATAAAGCGTCCTGACTGGGCAAGATGCAACGAGTGTGTAATCGCTCTCTGGGCCTGCTCAATCTGCCCCAAACCGTGATGAGCGATAGACAGGAGTGCATAGAAGTTGATGGCTTCGTTTTGGAGGGCGCGTTCCTCGGCCAGGGTAATCATGGGGGCTAACAAACGGCAACAGGTTTGCAACATCGCATGGTCTTGTAGGGTCCAGCCAGCCACAGCAAAATAATAGACTAACGGTGAATAGTCGCTGTTGACTCTGGTGATGACTTCGGTGAGCGGTTTTTCGGGGGTATCGGTCAATTGTAATTGATTGGTTTGAATTTTTGAGGCAATCCAGCGGGCTGCTCCCTCAAAGTCGCCCAGTCGCAGTGCGACATGGAGTTCAGCGATGATGTGAATATCGGTCGAACCCTTATTGCGCTCAAAAAAACGTTGTGCCAATTCGCGCCGTTGTGCCAAAAGCGGTTGAATCTGGCTCTCTATCTCTGTTTGATTTTCTCCTTGTTCTGCACGCAGTAAGAGCATAGAAATCCGCAATGGAATAATCTGCCACAGGACTTCATTAATCCCTGCCTGTGTGCCCATACGCAGTGCCAAATCACAGTGATGGCGCGCCTTGTCCATCTCATGCCATTCATAGTACACACGTGTCAGGGCGAGGTGAATATATCCAGAGACAGGGTAGGTACTGGTGTTCATTTTCTCCACAGTGTGCAGGGCGTCCAAACAATGTCGTTCCGCTTGATGGAGGTCGCCTTGGATTGTGGTGAGGATACTCAGCAAATATTTGACAATGAGTGTCAGCAGCAAGTTATTTGTGAGATTCGCCATTTCGCCAACTTCCACAATCAACTGATGTGATTCAATCACCAATTCCTCTTCCAGCAATGCCGAGGCCATCTCTTGTTTCACCATCATCACGGCCATCAAATTTTCTTCGGGGAGTTGGAAGAGTGCAGTGCGTAGATGCTGCTTGGCCGCAGGTAAATCACCCAACACACGCATGATCACGGCTTCCGCAACCGACATCTGCCCACGAATTTCATCGGGAACGTTGTCAATGGTATGCAGGGCTTGCAGATAGACTCGACACTGATCAATGTCATAGTTCATCAAGTGGCTAAAGACACCCGCCAACAGGATAGACGGATGTGTGGAAAGACGAACCATTGGGAGCCGCTCCAGCCAGCTACGGATCCGTGTAAACTCCGCCTGCCGCAGCAATATATCGCTAATCTTGATGTCCATCAAACGCACTGCACGGTCTACATCATCGGCCAGCAGTGCATGGTCAATGGCCGCGTCGCCAAGATCGTGGGTTTCTAGCCACTGGCTTGCCTCTAAATGGAGTTGGGCAATTTCGTTTGCGGAGAGTTGCCGTTTTAACTCTTGCTGTAACAATGCCGTGAAGAGATGATGATAGCGATACCACTGTTGCTCATGGTCGAGCGAAACAATAAACAGATTGCGCTGTTCTAGGGTCTCCAACATGTGCTGGGCTTCATGGAGTTCAATGTCCATTACATTGCTGACTAAATTGGCACACATGCGTGTGAGAATCGAGGTCCGAATCAGAAAATCGTATACATCGGCTGATTGCTGGGTCAAAACTTCGGCGGCAAGGTAGTCACCAAGGTGGCGATCCAAGTTGGATAGCGACTGAATAAAGGCTTGGGTGGCCTGTTGTGTAGATAGCCCTTGTAGTCGTAGTGCCGCAAATTGCAGACCCGCCGCCCACCCTTCGGTACGTGTCTCCAACGCCATGACATCACTGCGCGAGAGCTGCAACCCCATGCGTTGGTTGACAAACTGGATGGCCTCGTCCAGCGTGAAACGTAAATCCTCAGCACTGATCTCGGTCATCTGTCCCCGTGCGCGCAGACGAGCAAGGGCAATAGGCGGTTCGTTGCGACTGGTGATGGCAATGTGCAACTGGGGCGGCAGATAGGTCAGCATCTGCTCCAATGCTTGATGAATGGATGGCTCGGTGATGGCATGATAGTCATCTAGTACGAGCACAAGCCCCGTCTGATACATCGCTAGTTCATTGAGTAACGTTCCCAAAATCAGCTCTGCAGATTGCGCTTGCCCTGTGTGAACTTGCCCAGACTCCATCATCGAGCGCGTTCCCTCTCCCAATGTAGGATCAACGGTTTGCAGTGCGGCAATCACGTAAGCCAAAAAGCGACTGAGGTCATTATCCCCTTCATCCAAAGATACCCACGCTACCTTCATTTCGCTAGCTAGTCCATGCAGCCAGTCTACCAACAACGTGGTCTTGCCAAAGCCAGCGGGTGCAGCAATCAGTGTCAACTTCCGATGTTCACGTATCCCTGCATGGAGGCGGTCGGCAAGCCGCTGTCGTTGGACTAGGTTGGGCAGGGGTGCTGGTCTATACAGTTTGGTTTGTAGAATGAAGTGTTTCATGATAAAAATTATATCATGAAATGGCTGGATAGATGAGACCAATTCTGAAAGGACAGATCATGTTTCAAATTTCAACATCAGACTTACAAGACAAAATCCTCGGCGGATGGAGCGGCAAATCCTATGGGGCGATGATGGGCGAGCCGATGGAATTTCATGCACAGGGCGCAATCTATGAGGGCAGCTTGGATATCCATCCAGATGCGCCCAAGATTTGGCTGCACAGCGAGGATGATTTGTATACCAATATGGCCTTTCTCGAAATCCTGCGCGATAAAGGGCTTCAGGCAACACAGGATGACTTTGCCGATGTTTTCCGCAAAAGTGACTTTATGCTCTGGCACGCCAATGGACAGGCGCGGCAAAATCTGCTGGCAGGGATTGCACCGGGCTTATCCGGCCACCCCTATTACAACCCTCATGCCGATGATATTGACTTTCAGATCGAGTGTGACTTTATCGGCATCATCTCACCGGGGCTGTCCGTAGCTGCGCTGGAGATGGCCGATAAAGTCGGTCACCTGATGAACTATGGTGACGGCTATTATGCGGGTGCGTTTCTGGCTACACTCTATACCTATGCCTATTTGGAAACAGACATGGTAGTCATGATTAAGAAGGCACTCAAAGCGATTCCTGCGGCAAGTCAGTATGCCCAGATCATTCAAGATATACTGGCGTGGTATGACGAAGAACCGGAGAATTGGCGGTCAACGTGGGAGAAAGTCGAGGCCAAGTGGAATAGGGACTTGTGTCCTTGGGCGCAATCGGACCCCGACCCTATCGATCCATTTGGTGACATCACAGGGTGCTTTAACATCCAAGGTCATTTTAACGGAGCCTATATCCTCATCGGGTTACTCTATGGTCAGGGCGACTATATGAAGGCTATCCAAATCTGCACACGCTGTGGTCAGGACACAGATTCCAATGTCGCCAATTGTGGTGGCATCATGGGCATCATGAGCGGCTTCAAAGCCTTGCCCCAAACCGTCAAGGATGAACTCGAATCCTATATGGATCGTGATTATAACTTCACAACGCTGTCCATCAACTCGGCCAGTGCGTTAAGCTATGAATTGGCAATCGAAAATATTCTGCAAAACGGTGGCTCAATGACTGGTGAGGAAATCAGCATTGCCACCCAAGATGTTGAAGTTACAGGCGAATGTGAGATATCCTTCCCCAACGTGTCCTTTGCCGATATTTTCACACTGCTGCCAACGCGGTCCCCTGAAGTCACATGGCACGGCAACTGGGCGCACCCAACCGACCCCAAGCTCTCTGACCGCGCCAAGTATGCCTTTCTGCAATCCGACACCGCTGGCAACTATATGGAAGTGAGTTTTTCGGGCAACTGTGTCTATGTCGAAGGTAATCTGGATGAACGTTTTGGCATTCTGGACGCCTATGTCGATGGCGAGTTGATGCAAAGCCGTGATATGTATATCCGCAAAGAGTGGAACGGGCATCGGCAGGCGACGGCGGTGTGGATACCCAATCTTGATGATGGGCAGCATGTATTGCGTGTTGAGGTTACAGGGCGGAAAAGAGCGGAAGCAATTGGGACTGCGATTCAGTTGGGGCGGGTTGTTTCGTATTATGGGCAGGTTCCGCTGCCAAACTCAATCGTGGCAAGGGAAGCCCACTGACAACATTGGTCAAACAGACTACGGGTCAACAATAGTGACGATATTCGAGTTGGTGATTTTCTCGACCCCATCAATCAGTTTTCCATTATCAGCTATTTTAATAACGAGGCTGGGCTTGTGGAGCTAGCTGTAACAAAAACGTATCCAGCCGAACCCAAAAGTGGTGATGGCGTATTAGGCTCAGTCATTTTTGAGCGTATCAATGAAGGCGATAGTGGTATTCGTATTGCAAGCCAACAATTGCTGGATAGTACCACACCCAATCCGCAAGAAATTTTGGTGAGTACGCCGTGTCAACAATTCCAATTCTATTTGATAATTGTGATATTATGCACTTAAGGTTCCCAATAGAAATTATTTTTGCTATGGAACTATCTATCGACCAATATCAGCT
>JBCCFC010000961.1:0-5451 GCA_039029935.1 Chloroflexota bacterium | reverse complement strand
GGATATCAATGGCGGCTTTGAGATAGGCAATGCGCTGGAGATAGCTTATACCGATAGCCGCATGTTCAGAGGTATGGCTTAAGGCACTGCCCAAGGCGTTTAAGGTTTCGGCCTCACCCACACGGTTTTGAAGCTGTTGACGAATCCGCAAGGACTGCTGGAGATAACGGGTCATCACCTCGCTGCCACTGCGATAGGAAGCCAGCAACGACCCCATTTCATAGAGCAGTTCCGCCTCTCCCCAGAGGTTGCCGCTGCGTCGATAGTGTGCCAGTGCTTTTTCTCCATGTTGCAGTCCAACATCGACATTACTGTTATAAAATGAGGTGTAGAAGGCAAAAATCATCTCATATCGTCCCCACAGATGGGGCGGTGACTGCTCGGAGAGGTACTCGTATGCCCTATGCCAGTGGTAATCGACTTCATCCAATTCCCCTGCAAGCAGAAAGAGTGAGGCCACCCCAATATGGTAGCGGGCGGCTAAGTTTAAGAGGGCTTGGTCGGCTGTTGGCGTCGCGGGTAAATAGGGTTGTAGCTGTGGCTCGATTGCCAAGCCCTCGCTGTGTTGGGCAAGCTGCTGGTGTGTTTCCAACTGGACCACACCTGTATGAAGCCACAGTCTCTGTTGAACTGAGTCAGGGGGTTGAACTGAGTCAGGGGGTTGAACTGAGTCAGGAGGTTGAACTGAGTCCAGAGGTTGAGTTGAATCCAAAAGCTGTGTTGGTGTGTCGTTCAGTATCGTCTGAAGACGTTGGCAGCAGACAAAAATTTCCTGATGGGCACCGTTACGGATGTAAAAACGGGTCAGTGCGTCAAAAACTTGTTCGATCAGGTCAAACCAGCGATGGTGAAGTGCCTGTCGCCATGCTAAGTCAATGTGATTTTGCTCGCGCCGCAGGCGATTGAGGGCATCCATTGCCCCTTCTCCATCCAGCCGTGCAGCCTGTTCCACCACCAATGCAAAAAAATAGGTACAATAGCTCTGCCACAGGGCAATTGTTTCCATAGATGTATCCGCAAACCAGGTACGCCATTGGTCACGCAGAAAGGCTTGGGTCAATGGATGCAGTGCATAGCGTCCAACTGTTTTTACCTGAATCAGTGATGTATCGGTAAGCCTTTTGAGGTTGAGCAATGAGATTTGCGTAACTGTGGTCGCAGCATGGCTGCTAAACGAGGTCGCAAAGTGCGCCAATATCATGAGTTGATGCTGTTGTTCTGGTGAGAGCAGACGCCAAGAGTGGTCAATGAGTGCGTCGATGGTCTGATGTCTGGCCGCTCCCGCCATGCCTGTGGAGGTTAAGGTGGCATCATGGACAAGCAGCGTGCGGTCTTGGCGTAACTGGGTGACGATATCGGCCAATGTAAGATGCTCTGTCCATGCAGCCACCATCTCTAAGGCCAACGGCAATCCGCCTGTAATCTGACAGATATCTAAAATATGTGGCAGGTCATTTACCTGGACATGAAAGCGTGACGAATATCGCTGGGCGCAGTCGATAAAGAGTTGGATGGCAGCATAAGTATCAGAGAGTGTCTGTGGGGGCTGTGTCATGACCTGAGCAAGCTCGTTGGGCTGGGGCAATGGCAATGGGTCTACATGCAGCACAGTTTCGTTGGGGATTTGGAGGCGTATTCGCGATGTCACCAGAAAGACACAGTTTGATGCCTCTGCCAAGAGCCGTGCCAATGCAGGAGCACACCCCAGCACATGCTCAAAGTTGTCAAAGATGAGCAGCAATTTCCGTTGGCGCAGATAGTTGGTGACTTGCTGCATGATGGTATCGGCACTGCCGATGGGCAAATCCAACGCGGTTGCGACCTCACTTGCTAGGCGATTTTCTGCTTGTTTTTGATGGGCATGAGGTGTATCATCCGACCCATGGGTGCGTGGCATATCCTCCATCCCAACCAATGAAATAAAGTAGATATCATACCCACCATCGCTTTTATCATCGCCCTGTCGCTGCTGCACACGCTGGCCGACGGTCAGAGCCGTGTGTGTCTTGCCAACCCCGCCCATGCCCATCAGGGTAATCAACCGATGTGCCGGGTCCTGCATGGTATCCATGATGGTTTGGAGCAATTCTTCATGCCCAATCAAGGGGTTCAGGGGTGGTGGACTTTGATGGTGGGCTGATGTGGATGGTATCTGCTTTTTCGTTTCATCAGATGGCCCCACTACATCTACTGAGCTTGTGTCTACTGTGCCTGTATCTACTGTGCCTGTATCTACTGTGCCTGTATCTACTGAGCTTGTAGCTATAGATGGTGTTGTCATGACTAAGGGAGGGCCGTCTGCCTGAATGGGGAGCGGGTTGCTTTGAGACACAGGGGTATCTCCCATCGCCTCTCCCATACGAATCAACGCAACCAAGTGTTCCGTCTCCAGATCAGGGGTCACATCCAATTCCACATGTAAAACGTCTTGCAGGGTTGCATATTGTTCCAAGGCGGCCCAGCGATGCCCATCTTGATATAACAATTGCATTTTGAACCGATGTGCCTCTTCGTGCCAAGGGACAAGGCTCAATAACTGGTCGATATCAGCGTATGCATGGGGGAGATTACCCCGTGCGGCCTCCAGATGACTCAGCCGATATAATAGTGTTGCAATCTGGGTACGCGCTTCTTCACGTGTATGGGCAATCCAATCTTCAAATAACGGTGCATCAGGAATATGGATATTGGTCAAAAAATCGCCCCGATACAATTCTGCCGTTTGGCGCAATTGTGTTCTATCTGTAACGCGCTCGGCAAGCAGCGAGACAGCCGCCAGTTGGTGGACATCCACCTGGTTTGCAAAGATAGGCTTGAGCTGAATGGATTCACGCGTGATCGCAAAATAGTCGCCCAAATGATGTCGAATGACCACCAATCGGTTCCGCAGGTTGCGACGTGCCAACTTTAGCTCACTGTCCGGCCAAAACAGCTCGGCCAATTCCACACGCCCATGCACCCCCCTTGTTGCCGCAAGGTAGTAGACTAGTGCCGATGCCTTCATTGTCTCTAATGTCACCAAGAGCGTTTGGTCCACCCAAATCTCAGGTGTTCCTAGTAAGCGTATTCGTAATGTGTCTTGTTCCACTATAACTCCTAACACGCACGCGTTATTTAATCGCCATTCCTATAGATTCTGTGCTACTTTCTCACGATGTTGACAAAAGGCCACCCATTCATGTCGCCAATGCGTTGTATGACCCTCATCAAGCAGCGTCTGATATTCCGTTCTGCCCGCTGCGACCTGCTGGCTGGGAAACCGCCAGAGCATTGCCAACACCTCGCCCACCATATCGAGCAATGCATTATCGGCAGGCAGGCCATAGACGCGGCACAACAATTTGAGTCGGTAGCTGTTGCGCTGCACATCCGCTTCGGTAAAATCCACCATATCGTTGGCGTGAAAGGAGAGCGGGGTAAACCAATAGGCCACCATTGCCAAATCACGCAGACGGGGTCCCGGACCAGCCAAATCAAAGTCAATCACGGCGTAGGGCAGTTGCTTGCGGAAGATCATGTTATAGGGCGCAAAGTCATTGTGGCAGATGACCTCGTGACGTGCGGGATCAGCGTATACATAGCGCCAGTGCGCATCGGCTGGCGGCGCATAGTCAGCGGTGGCGTCATGATACGCTCGCAGTAACTCTGCCACTTGCACCAGCCCATCTTCACGCCAGCGATAGGGTACAAACCCCGTCTCACCCTCCAAATAAGAGAGGATTTCACGTCCTTGCTCATCAATACCCAGAAATTTTGGGCAACCTGTAAACCCTTGTGCATCAAGATGTTGGTATAGGTGATGAATGGTCTTGCTCCAAGGTTGCATTGTACGGCGAATTGTATTGTCAATGCGAACGACTTTGTTGAGGTTGCCACCGCTGAGAAGATGAATGGTATTGCCCCAAGGTTGCATTGTATGGCGAACTGTATTGTCAATGCGAGCGACTTTGTTGAGGTTGCCACCGCTGAGAATTTGTTCAGTCATCGTTAATCTCACCTGTAGATTTTATGATTGCTCTCTTTTTAAATTAGGTATGTGTGCTTGTTGGGCGCATTGATACAAGGTTACTAGATTTGTTACCGTTGTATCTGCTTGATGGATAGGCATTGCTTTATCAAACAGATTCATCTAACTTGATACCAATGGGTATGGACTCTAGTGCCCCTTGGGTGATTGTATCGGTAAGCCCATGCGCGCCAAGGTGTTACCCTTTGTAAAATGATAGCTTAACACGCCCCCAATATGCATTAGAAGCAGTGCGATGAAGATTTTTGAGAGCGTCGAGTGCGCTTGTTGAGGAACCGAAGCAGTGATTGCGTCAGGTGCAACAGATATTGGCGGCAAACTGATGCCACTAGCGATCAACATAACGATGCCGCTAACCGATAGCATCAGTAGCCCGATATAAAGCAACCGATGGTTCCAAATAAATAACTGATTGCGCCACGGCTCCATACCCGCAGGCGGCTCGGGGTGCTTGTCAATGAATAGCCAAATAAGCCGCAGGACAGTCAGGACAAGAACAATCATCCCTAAACTGATATGGGCGCGATAGAGTTGTGTCGCTGAATCCTCAGATATGCGCGTCATGATTATGCCTAACGGCCACATAATC
Organism: Chloroflexota bacterium; assembly: GCA_039029935.1. Taxonomy (GTDB): domain Bacteria; phylum Chloroflexota; class Anaerolineae; order Caldilineales; family Caldilineaceae. Next base: position 835 of record JBCCFC010000961.1, on the reverse strand, counting down.
AGAATTAATATGGCACTCAGCCAGTGAAATGCCTGTGCGATTCGTCCATACTGTTTTGTTGTACTTCTTTGCGTCATCATATTCCTCTTTGGGTATTCTTACCCTAGCCAGAACGGCTCTCTAACTTTTCGTCATCGCCTAAACAAAAGCGAATCGTTTTTAGCAGGGTCAGTAGTTGCAGTCGCTCCTGTTGTGACAACCCTATTTCTAGATTTTGAAAATGAGCATAAAGTTGCTCCATGACCGTGGCTCTTTGTGTCTGACCTTTCTTCGTGGCGGTGACCAAGAAGATTCTTGCATCGTTTGGATCGGGATGCTTTTCTAGCCAGCCCTTGGCTTCTAGCTTCTTGATTAGACGGGAGACGCTATGCTTATCCTTGAGGGTTAGCTGTGTGATATTCTGTTGATTGAGCATTTTACCGCCATTCCAGATGACAAACATAATCTGCCACTGCTCTAGGGTCAGGTCATAATCTGCAAGAGTCAGCGTAAGTTCTCGACGCAATAATTTGGCAACGCGGTCGAGATTGAACCCCAAAGCATCGTTCAATACGACAGGTATTTCTTGCATTGTAAAATTTTACCTCCATCAATTTAGTTATTGAGACAACTAAATTGATGCTATTATAGCAGAAATTCATTTGGTTGTCAAGACAACTAAACATATCTGATTTGACTTTTTTATTTGGTCTATTATCATTAAACGCAGCATATTGTACTTCTCATTTGATTCTTTTACTATTTTTATAGTAAATCATAATTTATTTTAACAAATCTAAGGCATATTATTTTATATTTCTCTATGCAATAAAGTATCATGCACTTTAACAGTTTG
>JBCCFC010000960.1:0-5475 GCA_039029935.1 Chloroflexota bacterium | reverse complement strand
TGGAGGATGGTACAATCAATGGTTGCTTGGTGACATGGTATAGGCTGATGAGAACGAACAGCACATAGGCTCGCACCTGGGCGTCCTTCTTAAGGAGTTCGATGAATGGTTGCGAGACTTTCAACTTGTGCCTTCCTCGCTGGTTCAATACCTTTCTCCGTTTGGGTGGGGCGTTGGTTTTTGCAGACGGATATTCGGCACTATGGGGATGCCAATCCGGGGGCGACCAATGTTTATCGTGCTGGGGGACGGGGGGTCGCCATTGCGGCGTTGTTATTGGACTTTCTGAAAGGGTCGATTCCTGTTGGTGTGGCATACTATTGGGCGGGCACCCGTGATTGGCCGATGGTCGTCGTTGCATTGATGCCTGTGCTGGGACATGCATTCTCGCCTTTTCTCGGTTTCCGAGGTGGCAAGGCGGTGGCGGTGACAGGGGGCATTTGGTGTGGGCTGACGTTGTGGGAAGGGCCAACGATTGGCGGCTTGGCATTGGGGCTGGCCTTCTATTGGATTGCGACCTCTGGCTGGGCCGTGTTGAGTGCCATGAGTGTATTGCTACTGTATTTTTTGGTGATACCGCCCATTGAATTGGCCCAAGACTGGATACGACCTGATACTGTACCGCTGTTGCTCTGGGTTTGGGTGGGGAATATGGTAATCTTGGTGTGGAAGCACTGGAAAGAGTTGAAGTCCGGCATTCGGTTGCGGCGCAAAGGATCGGGTTAAGGGACAAAGGACTGTATCGCAGGTTGGCTACCTGCGTCTAAGCTTGTCAGCGTGTCAGCGTGTCAGCTTGTCTGTCAGTGTGCTGAAGTGCTGACAAGCTGACACGCTGATTTTATACTTTTCTATGCAACAAGAAACATATCTTACTTAGGCGTTTCCACCGCTCCCAATGCAAGCAGTGTCTGCTTTTGAGATTTGGTGATGCCCTGTACACCTGCAATGTTTGTGCCCTCATAGGGGCCAGGCGTGTGAAGAACCTCGATGCACGTCCCGCTTTGTACATCCCACAAACACGTTGTGCCATCCAGCCCCGCACTGGCGAGGAACTGATCATCCTCGCGAATGCTCAATGCATTGGCACGCAAAGTGTGAGCATTGGTCTCCCACCAGCCGGATTTGACCCGTGTCCCGTCTGCTTGATCTGTGATTGTCCAGAAGCGTACAGACCCATCGTTGCCACCGCTTACAAAGGCATTGGTGTGATTCAAGGCGGCGACGCAGACCGCCCCTTCCTGTTGTGCCTCCAGTTGTGCCACAAGTTCCTCTGTTGCTATCTCCCAGACACCGAGTTGATCATCGCCACATGCCATAATCAGATACTTGCCATCCATTGAAAAGGCCAGCCCCATAATGCGTCCACGAATCGGCCCAAACTCTTTAATACAGTCTGCTTGCGCTACATGCCAAAGTCGAATCTTATGGTCATCACCACCAGTGGCAATCCATTCGCTATCGGGGCTGAACGCCAAGGACCAGATACGGTAGGTATGTGCAGAAACCTTGCGGATTGGGTCGGTTTGGCCGTTGACCAAGGCAGATAGCGACCAGAGAAAAAAGTCTCCGCTATGGCTGGCAACAACCAGCCAATGACCATTGGGGCTGATGGCAATTTGACAGGGGCTATAGACAAGGGGTGACAGGATTCGGAGTAGCGTTAGCTGCGGTGGGTTCTGGTTTATACAAGATGTAGTGGTTGACCAGATATGAACAGCGTTATCCACGGCAAGGGTTGCTAAGAATGGTGCAGTCTGACTATAGAGAGCCGTCGCGATGGATGAGTCATGGGTCTGGTTCTCTGTCAAAAAACGACTTTTTCCTGGCCTTGTTACATCCCAAAACCGCAGTCGTCCATCACTTGTCCCAATAACGGCTTCCGCATAGGGTTCTGTCTGGAAAGATTCTGTATCTTGAAGGGAACGTACTGGGGCAAAATCGACAGTATTGTTGAGAACACGCCAACTGGTCAGTGCGGAAAGGCAATACCCTTCAATAGTGTGCCACAATCGTAGTTGTGAACTGCCACCACTGCTTGCCAAGATGGGCTTTTTGGGGTGAAAAATCGCATTCCAAAGCACATCTGGTGGACCATTCAAAATACGCGTAGGATGATAGCCATGTTTGTGGTCCACATGCCAGAGCCGAACGGAGCCGCTATACCCTGTGCTGGCAAGCATCCTACCATCGGGGCTGACGGAGACGGAGAGAATAATATTTTCATGGTGTTCTAAGATGTGGTTACACACACCAGTGTTCATGTTCCACAGTCGGATCTGTGTATCGACGCCGCCGCTGATGAGTGTCTGACTATCATGACTAAAGGTTAGCGCGGCAATACGGTCTGTGTGACCATGCAAAGTCCATTTTAATGCCGCACGCGCCCGATCCCATACATAGATATGCTGATCAGCACCAGCACTCGCCACATAGCGACCATTTGAGCTATAAATCGTTTTAAACACGCGGTCGTGATGGACATTGACTACTTGTCGGAGCTGGATACTTTGATTGATGTCCATAACGTCCCAAGGACTCTGTACATCCCAGAAGCGGATGCTATAGTCCTCGCTGCCACTGACCATCTCATGCCCATCGGGACTAAAGGCCAGGGTCCGCACAGTGTCTTCATGTCCATTGAGGGTCAGCAACGGCGTCGCAGCAGACATCCTATCAGGACGAGATATATCCCACAGCCGAATTTTTTTGTCTACACCACCGCTCACCAGCAGTCGTCCATCAGGGCTAAAGGCAAGCGTCCAGACAAAGATATGTCCGCTGTCAAGCTGCGCAATCTGTTGGTTATCTTCAACGCGCCAGATGTGTATCATGCCATCTGAGCTACCCGCAACCAAAATTTCACCATCGGGGCTAAACGCCATTGCCATTAGATGACCGAATTCGCTGGTAAAGGTACAGTCTAATAACTGTGCATTTGTTAAGTTGACCTGTTCAAATGGTGTGTCTTGCAGGTGGGGCATGTCGTATGGGCAAACCAGAGAGATCAAGCTCTTGGACAGGCAATTTTGCATAGCGCATCAGATTGACAAGGTTGCCTGGTGCATACCCTGCGGTGTATGGCGATGCACGCATTTGTGTCAACATCTGCTCGATACGCATGGCAAGGGCTGCTTGTCCCGGCCACCGCAGTAAACGCTGACTTAATGGGTCAATAATCATCCGTCGTTGGCTTTGTCGGATATAGACGGGGCTTTGAGCCTTGAGAAGGGCATGGTTGATCAGCAAGGCTGGTCGTTGCTGCTCAACCTCCTGGGCAACCGTATGGGTCAATCGCTCTGTCACATACTCAGTCACAACATTTTGGAGATAAAATAGGGCTGCCTGACGGTGTGTGCCTGTGTGGTTCTGTCCTGTGTGGTTCTGTGCTGCTTGCCGCTGCTCCACTAAGAAGCGTCGCTTGAGCCGATTTAAGGCATTGAGGATGTCTCGTCGCCCTTCGTTTGTCAAGAGGTTGCTGGATAATTGCTCAAGAGAGATGGGTACACGCTCCACTGCTAACCAAAACATCAGCGATGTCTCTAGCGGTGATAACCGGTTAAACTGTTCTTCAAGCACATCCTCAATATCTTGAAAGACCCCTGCTGGTTCGGCTAAAAACGACGCAATATCGCCCTCATAGAGTTCGTCAATGGTCTCTGCTACCAGTTCTAAGCCGAGTGGGTTGCCCGAATAGCGGGTCACGAGTGCTTCGATTTCACGTCGGTCCCCTTCTAACGCCCAACGATCTAAAAAGTCCTCTCCATCGGCTGGTGAGAGTCCTGCTAGGGGCAAAGAACCAACAACAGCACTATCGGGCAAACGCTGGCGGGCGCGTCTACGTTGTAGACGCGCCAAAACTTGTGGCAGTTCACGCGTGGTCAACAGCAGGCAACTTTGATGCTGTGTCTCGGCCACGCGCTGTAACAGTTGTCCATAGTCTTCATACCCCACACGAAACTGTCCTTGGTTGGTGTCTACGTCCATCACACTTTCCAGATTGTCCAACACAAGCAAACAACGCTGCTCCTGTAGATAGGTACTCAGCAGAGCTAGCTGTGGGTCTAGACGCTGGGGTAGGGTTGACACATCCTGTTCTGAGAAAAATTGTAACCACTCTTGAAGCAAATCGCTTAGAGGCGGTGCGTTGACCAGCGAATGCCAAAAGACAGATGGGAAGTGGCTTCTCGACCACTCGTCGGCCAGTGATGCAGCCAGTGTGGTCTTACCGATGCCACCCATGCCAACAAGAGCAACAACACGCTTTTGGTCGTGTTGCACCCATCGCGTCAGTTGTTGTTGTTCTGCATCGCGGCCATAGAGGGCTTCAATCGTAGGGATGTGCGTTGGAGTGGGTCTGTGTTCAATCATGGGTTGTATAGACGCTTGAATAGGGGGTGATGCAGGTGACTTATCATGTGACTTGTCATGGAGAAAAAGCCGGTTTGAGAGTTGCTGTTGAATCCGTTGATGCAGGTCCGAGAGCTTTTCATGCGGTTCAGCCCCCAATTCTTCGCGTAAAGTCTGGCGGCATTGATCATATTGTGTCAACGCGGACTCCCATTGCTCCAGAGAAACCAAGGCCAACATCAGGTTGTAATGCGCCATCTCGCGCCAAGGCTCTATTGTCAAACATTGTCGTGCATAGCCTGCCATCTCTTGATAATTCTTGGTCTGCTCACAATAGGCCATCAACATATCTAGCGTGGTGACAACCTGTTGATGATAACGGCTACGCTCAAGAGAGAGCCATGTTTCAAATGGATCACTGTCGGCCACATGCAACCCAGACAATAAATCGCCCTGATATAGCTCGACGGCCCGTGCAAGACGTCCAAAACAGTCATCACAAGCGGTCCCGTGGTCATGCCTATCACATTCCACCATCAATGTGCGAAATTCAATTACATCACACCAAAACAAATGGCCAAAATGCGTTGCCAACGCCTCACCATTCGACTTACGGGCGTCTTCGGGGTCTTGTTGCGGAGGTACAGGATTGAACTGTACGGAATAACGTGTCAACGTGAAGAGTGCATCATCCAGCGTAGGTTCCAAGATCGCAATCGACTTGCGCAAACGGCTTATCGCAACCCGTAGGTTGGTGCGCGCCTTTTGCTCCGAGAAGTCAGGCCAAAAGAGATAGGCCAGTTTGGGGCGTAGGTAGGGCTGATTTGGGTTCATTGCAAGATAGGCAAGCAGAGCACGCATCTTATCGGTTCGCAGGTGGAGCGGTTGTGCATCAACCTCTGCTTGAAAGCCGCCAAAGAAGTGTAGTTTAAGAGTCATAGATAGTCAGCAACGTTGATCATTCAACATGAAAACAAAGTTAAATAGGGCTTACGCAGTCAAATGTTAATTCCACTAGATAGTTCGTAGCGGCTTGATATATCAAGCTGATACAACTGCGTAACCTCTATTAAAGAGTAACGTTCAAACCTTGAACGTCAATTATAGCATAATTGAACACGAAACTAT
>JBCCFC010000959.1:0-5476 GCA_039029935.1 Chloroflexota bacterium | reverse complement strand
GTCCTTACCTGTGCTCTCAAATTCTTCGCCGCTCAAAAATTGCTGGACAAAATGCTGTTGGATGGCATGGACACAACCGCCTGCAAAGCCGCTATCTTCATGCGCATACATATGTTGATAGGTCGCTTGCCCCAATGGTTTGATGAAGATATCACCGTTGGTCTCCAGCAGCAGATGTCCTTTGCTGCCATCAACACGCATCTCGCCAAAGGTGTAGCGTGGATTGGCGACGTCGGTCTCGTTATAGCGGCTGCTATCCCAGATGGCGGTTGCGCCGTTTGCAAACCCAAAGACCAGGTGCCCGCTGTCTTCGCCTTTGATGACGGGGTTGAGCTGACGCAGCCGCGCATACACGCTCTCCATCTCACCGAGTAGATAGCGGAACATGTCAATAAAGTGGACACCCATCTCATACACAAGCAGCCGTTTGTACTCGCGGAAAAAGGGTTGACGCGCCAAGTAGGCATCATCAGCCCAACCATCACCCATGCGCGAGCGGAAGCCAATGCTAAAGACCTCGCCCAGCACATCATCATTTATCAACTTTTTGATTTCGCGATACCAAGGCTGCCACCGCCAATTTTCATGCACCATAAAGCGGACACCCGCCGCCTCAACGGTCTCCACAATTTTGGCACTCTCCTCATAAGTGGGGGCCAGCGGCTTTTGGCAAATGATGTGAACGCCTCGTTCGGCAGCATATTTACACATTTCATAGTGCGTCTCCGGCGGTGTGATGATATCGACAAAATCAGGCTGTTCCGTGTCGATCATATCCTGATAATCGGCATAGTAGCGGTCGATGTCATACTGCTGCATAATCGCTTCCGCCTTGGCCTGTGTACGATTGTAGATAGCCGCCATCTTGACCTCTGGGATGCGCTGCCAAGAGTTGTATTGATAGTGACTAAAGTAGCCTGCGCCGACACCGACGCCTTTAAGTGTGCTAGACATAATTGGTAGTTCTCTCTAAACTATGGCTCTATACCATGTTGTTTGAGCAAAGCGAGCAGACGTGCGTTTTCATCCTCGGCAGCTTCACGTTCACGACGTTCCACCAAACGCTTTTGACGCTCTTGTTCCATCCGCTTCTCTGCTGCTTGCCGTCTGAACCGTTCTGTGCCGACATCCGCCAACGTCTCCCCCGTTACTTCATCCACAAAATAGATGGTTGTGTTTTTTAGACCAATCCATAACTGAAGTTCTGGCAAATAATATTTACCGTCATCATCAGGTGTCGCCGCAATAGCACGTCCTGTCTTTGCGTCTCTGTGCCACACAGCAATGGATGGATTGGGTAGATACCAGCCATCCTCGTCCACCAATTGAATGATGACACAGGTTGGTATATGAAGATATTCGAGATAGAATGTGTGGATTTTCTCGTCTTTCTCTTTGCTAGAAGGCGACACAATCTCAATGGCGCAATAGGGCAACGATTGTGACTCTATGTCATAGGACGTTGTTGCCATCTCATCGTCTCGATACGGCACAATCAATAAATCTGGTGCAACCCTATCGCGCTTATTTTCCTCATTGCGATAGAGCATAAAGTTATCCATATAGAGAAGCCAACCGCGTTCATCTGCAATCGGATCCAATTTGCTCCACATATTGCCCAAATTTTTGTTGTGTCTCAATCCCGCAGGCATGGCTTCCTCCTCGGTTTGATAGGCATACGGGTCTGTATCCCAATCGGCTGTAATGTGATCCGGTATCCATGCAGGGCGTTCTCTTGCAATGGATTGACGCAAGCGTTCTTCTGGATTTAACGGCTGTCTATGCCTTTGAATTTTGATGATAGCGGATCGTTTTTGTTTTGTTTTTGTAGACGTTTTTTCTCGAATTTTTTCTAACGGCATAGCCAATACAGAAGGGTCAACCCTTGGTTCAAGTACACGTTCCATCATCAATATCCCTCGCAACTTCAATTATTAATTATAGATTTTTGCATTCAAAGAGGGTAGCACATGCTTTCGCCGCTGTCAAAAATTACTTGACAAAAACCACTTGGCAAAAATCACCTAGCAAAGCTGATCCATCGCCTACGTAAAATACTCAATTGCCACCGCCCGTACAGGCGACCCATCACAATTTTCCACTTTGAGCGGTAGTGCCATAAACTGCACCATGTTACCATCAATATGATCCAGATTGGCAAGACTTTCGACAATGACAATCTCAGCACTGAGCAAAATCTGATGCACTTCGGTCAACTCAGCGCGGTTTTCAGGTCGCAACGACGCCACCGATGGCATCTCCATCCCCACCAACACAATGCCCTTTTTAACCATCCAGTGCGCCAATTCCACCGAGATGCGTGGCATGTTGTTGCGATAGTATGACTCTTGGTTGGCATGGTAGCTCCAGTTGGTGTGCAGAAGGAGACGGTCGCCCGTGCCGATTCTGGCATCATAGCGTTCAAGGTCATCGACTGTGATAAAGCTATTGGGCTTTTTGTACGTCAAGTCGATGACATGGGCGGGGCCGACGCATTTTGCCAAATCAACCTTGTCGATGGTGCGCGCCCCGTCGATAAAGTGCAGTGGTGCGTCCATATGGGTGGCGGCATGGCTGTATAGATGGTAGTTAGTGGTGTTATAGCCTTCCTTGGCAGCGGTGGTGTTTTGCTCCAACTTCACCCCACGCATCCCATCGCGGATAACCAAACTTAAATCAATCACTCGTTGTCCCATTGAACTTCTCCTTATAATAGTAACACAGGCATCCTGCCTGTCACGCTACAGGCAAGATGCCTGTGTTACTTATGCAACGCGATGCTTTTCCACAACCGTCTCATCCAGTTCAACCCCCAACCCAGGTCCTGTTGGCGGCGTGATATAGCCGTTTTCAAAGTGTAACGGCTCCACAAACATCTGGCTGTGCAGGTCATTGACGTTAAACTCTTGGATCAGGAAGTTGGGTGAGCAGGTATCCAGTTGAATGGCAGCGGCAGCAGCGATGGGTCCGCAGTACATGTGCGGGGCAATCATGGCATAGTGGCTCTCGGCCATACCCGCAATCTTCTTGGATTCGAGGATACCGCCACATTGCCCGACATCCAGTTGAATAATCTGTGCGGCCTGTTTTTTAAGCAGGTCGGCAAATTCATATTTGGTCACAAGCCGTTCACCTGTGGCGATAGGGATGCTGGTGTGTGCCGCAACCCGCGCCAGTTCATCGACATTTTCGGGTGGCACAGGCTCCTCGAACCAGAAGGGACTATATTCTTCCAACTCCTTGGCAACACGGATGGCGACGGCTGTACTAAACTGCCCATGTGTGCCGATGCCAATTTCAAGCTCATCACCCACCGCGTCACGAATGCTCTGGAAAATTTTGCCTACATGACGGATAAACTTGAGCGAAAAGTCACGTGGATAAGGAAAGAAAGGGGTAAAGGGGTCAAACTTGCAGGCCGTATTGCCCGCCTCAACCAGTTTGATGGCAATCTCACCCGCCTTCTCTGGATTCTCCCAAACCCCTTCGGTCGGCATATACGCATACGCCCGCAGTTTATCATGCGCTTTGCCGCCCAGCAGGTTATAGATGGGTTGATTGACGGCTTTGCCCACAATGTCCCAACAGGCCATCTCAATCGCACTGAGCGCAGGTGTCCCGTACAGACTGGGGTGACGGAAGTCATGACGCGAGGCAAAGATGCGTTGCCACAGCTTCTCAATATCAAAGGGGCTGGTGCCGATGACAAATTGTTCACAGAGGTCTTGAATCAGACTGACCTGTGCCGCCATATTGACAGCGTTACCCGATGGTCGTTCACCCAACCCGACAATCCCCTCGTCAGTGATGAGCTTGATAAAGAGCCAATACTGTCCTCCGCGATAGGGTTCGATGTTATTGAGTAGAATCGTTTCTACGTTCGTGATTTTCATGGTTGCGTCTCCTTTGAATTACTCATAATCAACCCAGTCGTCATGTGTCTTTGCCCAAAGTTGTAAAAGTAGGTGTAGCTGGCTCACAATGCCGGAGAGCTGTTCCTCCGCAGCCAAATTTTGCATTTCAAGCGGGTCGTTCACCAAATCATAGAGTTCCGGCACATCATCTGGGTCGTAGATATATTTGTATTGTTCAGTGATGACGGCACGGCGAATATCACCCACCGTTGGATTGCCCGAATATTGGCAGAAAATTGGTCTCGCTGGCAGCGAGGTCCCCTGTGTTATCGTCGGATAGAGCGAATGGCCGTCCAGATTGTCGGGCTGGGCAATCCCCACAAAGTCGAGCAGGGTTGGCATGACATCCAGATGTGAGACAGGTGTATCGACAGCCTGCCCATCACCCGTCATACTGCGGAAAATCATTGGCACACGAACCGCCTGCTCATACATCTCCATCTTCTGGTACATGCCATGTTGCCCCAGATGGTCGCCATGATCCGACATAAAAGCGGTGACGGTATTGGTGTCTAGCCCCGTTGATGACAGCGAATCCAATACGCGCCCAATCCATGCATCTGCCATGTTGACCAAACCTAGATGCACTGCCCAGACGCGCCGCCACTGTTCTTCCGAAACATCTGCTGCTAGTTGAGCGGGAACACCGTCACGTCGATTGGCAGGTTCACCGTTGGCTGGTTTGTTGATATTGGCTGGCAGCGTAATGTCATCAGGATCAAAGCGCGAGGCAAAGGGTTCGGGGACACGCAGTGGTGGGTGTGGAGCCCAGAGGTAGAGAAAGAGGGCAAAGGGGTGTTCTCTTTGGGCATCTGTTCGGCTTTCCAGAAAGTCGATGGCTTCCTGGCAAAAGTAGCTGTCCTTGAAATGTTCATGGGGATACGGCCAGTCACCAACCGCCGTGTTGGAATAGTGCCGCTCATTGTTTGTCTCGCCATGTCGTTCCAGCACCCGCCGTTTATAGGTTGCCGTCCCCTCTGGTGGAGTGTCATCAATCCCTTGCTCGGCTAAATAACGCGCATAATCATCGTTATCAACCCACTTCACAAAGGGGACACGCTCACGAATTGGTGGATTCACCTTGATATGGTCAATACCAATATGTGCCACATCATACCCGGCCTCGCTCAAGTATTGATGGATGGGTTTGTGGTCGCCAGCCCGTTGACCACGCCAGTCGTTAAAGACAACGCCATTGGCGGTTGGGTAGATGCCTGTTGCCAGTGCTGTGCGCGCGGGGACGCAGATAGGGGAGACATTATAGGCCCGGGTAAAAACGGTTCCCTGTGCTGCCAAACGATTCAAGTTTGGCGTGACCTCAATGCCACATTGGACCATGCCAAGGCTGTCGGCGCGCTGGTGGTCGGTGACAATGAAGAGGATGTTTGGCTGTTGATTTGTCATATGGAATACTCAGTTGACTGAGGTTGGTGCCAATGATTTGGGGGTGCCCCAAAACATTGAACAAACAAAAAAAAAAAAAAAATAAAAAAAAACACGAAACCAATCAAAAACCAACACAACCCCCCAAAAAACACAGTGTTTTTACCCCGGCAACGACC
>JBCCFC010000958.1:0-5487 GCA_039029935.1 Chloroflexota bacterium | reverse complement strand
GGCCAATGGTTCGCTATCGCCCTGTATGCCATCCCCATCTTCATCAATCCAGATTGTACCATGAATACAGCGATCCCAGTAAGTACCCTCTGCCGAAGCTGATTCAGTCGGGACCAATGAAGCAAACAGGAGGCAGATGCCTATGACCAGAATTTGTGAAATTCTGCGCACAGAAAGAGCTTGATTCCCACTTGATTGACATGGCTGAGTTCTGTTCATGGCCGCAAGTTGAGTTGAAAAGTTGTACCTATATTTTGAAACGTTTGTCATCGTCTTTAGTTCTCCGCAACATGTATCGCTTAAGTCAACGAATTAGAATGTGAAACCAGTTAAAAGGTGAAATTTTCAAATTTCTAAACTATTTTCATTCTACTATAGAATAATTTTATCGTATTCGTTGAAATGATTTGTGCTGTCTACATCAATTGGCCGAATTATAAACTGCGTGATTGTCACAATCGGCCATTTAAGTTGTATCCTGCCAACAGGAGATACAGTTCATCCTGTGTGTATTTTGACTGCCAGTATACCTTGCTCGTCTGAACCAATGATACCCTAAGTTTATCATTTTTGAACTGTACATCTCCTGTCAAAAAGGTTTGCAGACTAAAGATGATGAATATTCAACTTGATTGCCTTCTCCTCTTTATTCAGACGCTTTTTTCATGCGTAAAAAGTTTGCCAGCAGGTCATGACCATATTGGGTCAAAATACTCTCTGGGTGAAACTGGACACCGTGAATGGGCAGCGTTTTGTGGCGCACACCCATCAACTCACCCTCGGGCGTATAGGCTGTTGCCTCCAATACATCGGGCAATGGTTCATCCACGACCAAGCTGTGATAGCGTGTCGCGGTCAGAGGGCTGGGTAGCTCGGCAAACACCCCCTGGCCGTCATGCTTCACGGGGCTAACCTTGCCATGCATCAGCCGCCCCGCACGGATCACATCACCACCAAATACATAGCCAATACACTGTTGTCCCAGGCATACGCCCAAAATGGGTGTCGTTTCTCCCATTAGGCGGATGACATCATTGCTGATGCCACTATCCTTCTCCGGCGAACCAGGCCCTGGACTGATGACGATGTGCGATGGATTGAGCTCCATCAACTCCTCCACATCAATCTCGTCATTGCGCCACACACGAATATCCTCCGCCACTGGAAGCTCTTCCTGTAGCTCACCCATAAACTGTACCAAATTATATGTAAAACTGTCGTAGTTATCAATCACTGCGATCATAATCGTTACCTCCTCATCTAAGAAGAGTGAAGGTAGAAGGTAGAAGTGTGAAGGTAGAAGTGTGAAGGTAGAAGGAAGAAGAGTGAAGGTAGAAGATTGAGTCAATCTTTCACTCTTCACTGTTCACTCTTCACTCATCATTCTTCACTGTTCACTGTTCACTGTTCACTCTTCACTGTTCACTCTTAATTCTCATCATCCAGCTACCACCGCGCTGGAACTCATAGGCGACGGGTAGTATTTCAGCCACCAGCCCTTGAACACCTAATGCTTCCCGAATTGGATCAACATATGCGGACCGACGGCAGTCCAGAGCCATCAAGGGAAAGATGCGAACTTCTTCGGCGACACGGCAGAGTTCCAAAATGCCCGCCAGATGGAAATCATACGATAGTTGCTCGGTATAGAGAAACAAAAAATGTGAGCAGAGGGCAATGCCAAAGGATTGGTCGGCTAGCCCTGTTTCGGGCAATGTGCATACTTGATAGCGCCCTTCCACTTTGCCCTGCTCCAGATCATCCAAGAACAATTGCATGGCTGCAAGGCGGTGACGAATCAAACCATGCACATCACCAAAGTAGTCCCACACATATTCATCAAGATTGGGTTCTAGCTGGACAACCATCTCCTTAGCCGTCTCATGGACGCGCTGCTCAATCTGTGCCGACGAAAATGTGTAAATGGGATCAATTGACAGCACATCTCGTCCTAGTTTTGTCATCTCGCTGTTAAAACTGGCAGGACCACCTGCGCAGTCCAAAATTCGCCTCTGCAGATCATCCTCAGACAGATCAAACAGCCGTTGATATTCATCCATAGACCGCCCCCAAGGGACGACTTGATCTAATGTAAAGCTACTCATATGATGACCTCGTGTTGTCGATTCCTATTCCGTATCACTCCGCCGCTCCACCGCTCCACCGCTCCATCGCTCCACCGCTTACTGCCCCTTCGCCAACTTCTTGCGCCTCTTTTCTGCTGAACGGCTGATTTTGTTCCACACACCCGTCAAGCCCATTGCTTTTTTCACACCAAAGACGGTCGCCTTGGCCTCTTCACGAGCACGCAGTGTACCCTCATAGAGCAATTCATCGACAAATCCAGTCTGGCTGCTGTAATGGTCATAACGTTCACGGAATGGGTCAAGGAAGTTGTTCATGGCAATGTTGAGCTTTTCCTTGACCTCGACATCACCGACACGCCCTTCACGATAACGCGTCTTCAAGTCCTCGATTTCCTCTTGGTTGGGGTTGAACATGTCATGGTAGATGAAGACCGGGTTGCCCTCGACACGACCTGGAATATCTGCGCTGACACGGTTGGGGTCGGTGAACATACTCATGACACGTTTGCGTACAGTCTTTTCGTCGTCATCAAGCATGATCGTGTTCCCCAAACTCTTGCTCATCTTGGCCTGCCCATCAGTTCCAACCAACGTACCGCCAATGACATACGGCTCTGGCACAGGGAACACCTCCCCATAGGCATTGTTAAAGCGGCGCGCAATCTGGCGTGTCAACTCGACATGGCTCTCGTTGTCCTTGCCCACTGGCACAAGATGCGCACGAGGCATCATGATGTCAGCCGATTGCAGCACAGGATAGCCCAACAAGTTATAGGGAACCTGCTCAAAGCCTGCCGCATTTGCCATGTCCTTGATGGTAGGCAGTTGCTGAATCCGCTCCACTGTAATCAGACTGCTCAACAATAACTGAAGGTCATAGATTTCAGGCACAGCCGACTGCAAATAAAAGGTTGCCGTCTCTGGATTGATGCCCACCGCCAACTGTGCCAGCACCAACGCCCGTGCATTGTCTGCAATCTGCAAAATGCTCTCTTTATCCGGCTTGGTGGTCAGCATGTGCAGATCCGCCACAATAAAGAAACACTCATACTCCTCCTGAAAGGCTACCCGATGCCGAAACGACCCCACCCAGTGACCAATATGTGGTTTCCCCGTTGGACGGTCACCCGTTAAAATTCGTTTTTTTGCTTCTGACATAATATTATATCCTTTTTATAGCGGAAAGGTTGAAGAGTTGAAAGGTTGAAGAGTTGAAAGTTGAAAGTTGAAAGTTGATTGTTCACTCATCACTCTTCACTCATCACTCATCACTCTTCACTCTTCACTCTTCACTCATCACTCTTCACTACAACCCCTGCTCCGCCTGCTCAACCGCCATCGACAACGCTCTGGCTTTATTTCTAGTTTCGTTATATTCATAGGTGGGTTCGCTATCGGCCACGTTACCACCACCTGCCTGGACATAGCATGTTTTGCCCTGCATGACCATTGTGCGAATGGTGATACAGGTGTCCATTGTGCCATCATTGGCAATGTACCCCACAACGCCCGCATAGGGGCCACGTCGTGTGCCTTCCAACTCCTCGATGATCTCCATTGCCCGCACTTTGGGTGCACCGCTGACCGTCCCTGCTGGGAAAGTTGCCCGTAACAGACTGTAGGCATCATGCTCTGGCTTGACCGTGCCACGTACATCACTCACAATATGCATGACATGACTGTACTGCTCGATGACCATCATCTCTGGAACCTTGACTGTGCCATATTCACAGACACGCCCCAGATCATTGCGTCCCAAATCGACCAGCATGACATGCTCGGCGCGTTCCTTCTCATCGGCCAGCAAGTCTGCTGCCAATTCAGCATCCTCTTCCGCCGTTTTGCCACGCCATCGTGTCCCCGCAATGGGGTGCAGGAAGGCTTCGCCTCCCTCCAACTTGACATGGAGTTCAGGGCTGGACCCGATGATGCGTACTGGCTCACCTTCAATCCCTGCCACGCCTGAGAAATCAAGGAAGTAGAGATAGGGTGATGGGTTTAACATGCGCAGCGCACGATAGATGGTGAAGGGGTCGGCCTCGGTGTCTTTGCTCAAGCGTTGACTCAGTACCACTTGGAAAATATCACCCGCCGCAATATATTCCTTGGCCTTGTCAACGTTTTCCTCAAAGTCGGGCTGGGTAAAGTTACTCTGCCATTCGATTCCATTGGCACAAGGTGGGGTGGATGGCGGCACAAGTGGCTGCTGAATTAGAGCATTGATGCGCTCAATCTGCGAAATCGCCGCTTGGTAGCTTGCCATCAGTGCATATTCGCTGGCATCCGTCCCCACATGCATGTTGGAGACAATGGTCAAGCGATGGCGTACATGATCAAAGACAATCAGGTTGTCACAGAAGAGCATGACCATATCTGGTACATCCAAATCGCGACTGGCCGTCTCTGGCAATCGCTCCATAAAGCGCACCATATCATAGCCCATGTAGCCCACCGTGCCACCCGTAAAGTTTGGCAATCCGGGGGCCTCCGCTGTTTTCCGCTCCGCCATCAGCGACTTGACCACATCCAGCGGATCGCCCGTCTTGGTCGTCATCACCTGCCCATTGCCATCGCCAATAATCACCGTATCGTTGTAGGCTGTCGCCGTCATCGTTGGGTAGACGCCAATAAAACTGTGTCGCCCCAACTGTACCCCTTTCTCGACCGATTCCAACAGAAAACTTTGGCCTTTGACAGATTCATCTGCACACAGTTTGAGATAGACCGAGACAGGTGTCTCCAAATCTGCGGGTAAATCACGACAAATCGGGATAATGTTATACTCTTTTGCGAGTTCGGCCACCTCTGCCAGAGATGGCGTGTATGTAGACATAGTTGCTCCCTTCGTATTTGGTGAGTCAGCAGGTCGGTATTCAGTAGATCGGTATTCAGTAGGTCGGTATTCAGTAGGTCGGTAATCGGTAATCGGTAAGCAGTCGCTCAGGACTGAATACCGACATATCGAATACTGACACACCGAATACTGACACACCGAATACTGGCCGACCCGAAACCTTTATACATTAATTTGATAGTTCAGTTGAATTTCATCGCCATGCATCCCCCGAAAGCCCCAGTTACAGGCTGGACTTTCGAGGATGCAGATTTCAATATCCTGAAACGACAGCTCTAACTCCGCATGGATGCGGTCAAAGAGCAGCCGAATCAAGCGCTTGCGTGTCTCCACTGTGCGCCCCTCAATCATCAGAATTTCGATGATGGTATACGCCGCAGTGCGCCCCGCCGGGCTGTAAAGGTCATCGGCCTCCAATGGAAAGAACCGATGCGCTCGTTTATCTACTGGAAATTGCAACGCATCCACCACACAGGCATGAATGACGTCCGACAGTTTGGCTTTGATGGGGTCTAAATGGGTGCGTAGCCCATAAACTTTGACCTG
>JBCCFC010000957.1:0-5495 GCA_039029935.1 Chloroflexota bacterium | reverse complement strand
CAATAATGGTCAAAGATACCACTGACCAAAGCCCCCAGAACAGCGCCTGCCAACCCTAAGAGGATTGCTTCAAGCTCCGGTACGTTTTCACCGATGTTGTAAATACGCCACGAGCGTCCTGCCATGATGAAAAAGCCGATGATGACTGCGACAAAGAAAGCCAGCCCGACTAACCCCATATTCTCGGCGATGATGAGATAGAGCATACTGACACCGAGATAGAGGTCAATGTCAGGGACACCTGTAAAGCCGACGCCAAAAAAGGGATAGCGGATGATGAGCGTGAGTGCGTCCTGATATTCGCCAAAGCGCATCTGTGTTGCCAAATCTTCACCCGCAAAGCCTGCCAAAAGCCGTGCCACATAATCTTGGGTTTGGGGGAGCAGAAAGAGCAACATGATGCCGACGATGCCCAATGGAATTAAACGACGATATTTTAAGAGGGCCAACAGACCAACTGAACTTGCCAACCCTAACAGCGCAGAACGGCTATAGGTCCAATACAATGCCAGAATTGCCGCACCCAGCATGAGCGTTGTCAGCCAGCGTGGAAAGATTGGTTTCTCGGCAAAGAGTTGGGGAGCCAATAACCCGCCGACCAAAATCATCATCCCGCCCAACACGTTGGGGTCAACCGCTGTGCCAATGGCGCGCATTGTACCATTGGGATCATCCTCAATCCAGCGCAATGCCCCCAATCCACCAGGGTAGTCAAAACGAGCCAATCTATCCAAAACCCAGACGGTCGCCTCTTGGGGGATGACATAGAAGACAACGGCAATCATGGCGCAACCCGACCCTGCCAGCAGTAACCAACGGATGACCCAGCGCAGCTCATCCTGTGTGCGGATGGTGTTGACTGTTACAAAGAAGAGACTGATACCCAGCAGAATTTCGGCAAAGCGGCGAATCATAAAGCTGCTGGCACGGCTATGGCTCAACCCATTGGCAAAGCTAAAGACCGCCATGAGCATAAATAAGGCCACAAGCCCACCGAGCGGCGATGCGGTAAATTCGCGTTCTTGACCAATGACGAGTTTAAATATCCACACAAAGAAGAGTGCGCCTAATGCCACATCCAAAAAGGTGGGTTTAAACCCGATGCTAAACGGCAGACTGGCAAAAGGCAACCCAAAGGCAACCCCAGCCAAGGCCACAAACCCCCATTGTGTATCCATAAGGATTAAGGTTCCACCAATGATGGCAATGGCAGCAGCAAGTGCAATTAATGGACCAACAATGCCAATAAAAAGTGCGATCACAAGCGCACCCATTGCAATCAACAGGGTAACAGTGATATGTCTTGTCAACGCACTTGGCGCAAATAAAAAGTCTTGCGCCCTTATATAGGCCATATTTAACATGCTCTTTAATCCCCTCTTCTTACACCGCTCATATCGGGATAACTCAATCCTTCCTCATACCCGTCATTCACAATTCACCAATTCATCAATTTACAAATTAATAATTAATCTTCATAACCTCTACATGGTCCGCCCCCGAATCAGTCAAAATACGCGGCGCACCCTCAACACTTGGCTCATACAGCCCGGCAATCAAGCGATATGTACCCGATGCTAAATCTGCTGGCAGCAATATTCCATACACAGTTTGATGGTCCTTAATATCTTGCCCCTGTTCACCAGTTTGTTTATCAACTGGGGGCATCCCCAAGGGCCGATCATCCTGTGCCACCAACTGCCCGGCTTCGTTAAGCAGTTGGACAAACACCTTCTCTGTTCCTGTCATTTGTGTGTAAAGTTGTTGACTTTCCTGATAATGCCAAGTCATGTAGACAACCAAAAGTCCACGAGGAACCAGTCTCTCTGAGGAGACATCAACATGACCTAACGTGAGTCCATTGACAAATGTTGCCACTGGTGTTCCCGCTTCTCTGTTTGTTAGCGGAACACGTACATAAACATGCAACAACCAGTCGCTGACAGGTGTTTGTACAAGATTGATATAGGATGCAGACAATGCATCCACAGCAATATTCGAACCATCCCAATTGGGGGCTGGCTGTATAGGAATAAGGATACGCTCAACATCGGCATCAAGTAACGCCCGAATTTCGCGCAACGAACCCGCACGATCATGGGGGGCTGGCGGCAACATGATATGCTGAACAGGCTCTTGTACAGAGCCATGATAATAATACCACAATGTTGGGTCTGGGAAATTCTGCGCAATGCGAACCCGCTCAGATGGCAGGTCATCGCTATAACGATTGAGCATCACGGCCAGTTTGCGCCAGCCTCGTGTTTTGCTATCGCTAGGGTCCATATAGTGTTGCTGCGTTGACAGAAGCATCAAGGCTACGACTGTACACACCAAAAAAATGGATGTTGCAAGAGATATACGTTTGTCTTGCCTCCCCCTGATGCATTGCCCCCTGATGCACTGCCCCCTGATGCACTGCCAAAGATTGTTTGCAGATGGCAGCGAAATGCCAGCCGCTATCAATAGATAAAACGGTGGTGTCGCTGCAATCAAATACCGTTCATTGAAAATCGGGCGCTGGATGGCACTTGTCCATGTAATTAGTAAGGGAACGAACAAATAAAGACTTAACAGCCATGCAGTATGTCTCTTGGTTTGGTAGAGTGATGCAATCCCTAGTGCAAGAAGGATGATGGCAAATACTGCACTGTAGAAAACACCATTGCCCACTGTAAAGATACGCAACGCACGTAGTAACGCGTCGATTAGAGGCGGCGAGTCCCCATTTCCCCTATATCCTGTCAACGTGCCATAGGCCCAGAACAGCCAAGGTAGATAGGCGAGGGCAATGACTGTTTGCATTATGATCCACCGGACGAGGGTTGACCCTTGGATAATCAAAACGTCATCTTGTCTCGTCCCCCCGTGCAAATCTCGCAAGGGGATGCGATGACTCGATACCATCGACCATGCCCATGTGCTAACCATAAACAGATTCTGCGCAATCAAAATAAATACGGCGAAATAGTGTGTATGCAGTGCCAACCAATTGGTGACGATGTACCCGACAGCCCAAACTCGTTTCTGCTCTACACGCAGCCAGTTGACTGCACAGAGTGTGCTGGCGGTTGTCAGGGCAAGGCTCATCGTATACATACGCGCATCCTGACTATGCCAAATCGCATAGGGGCTGATGGTCAGCAGTAACGTCGCCATGAGTTGTGTTGTGCGCACCAATGACAGTGCGCGGGCAAGTTGATAGAGGAGCGGGACGGCTAGCACACCAAACCAGACACTGAGAAAACGCACGATGGATTCGTTGTGTGCGAGACGACTTGCGCGGCTGTGTGCTGTCGTATTCTCTGCCCAATCGAGCCATACATGCGCCAGAAAGTAACTTGCCACCGGATGCGGCTCTTGCAGGTCGATAGTGGCTTCAATGATATTGTTGAATGGACGTAAGCTAAAAAAGTAGCCAAATACCTCGTCTCCACGTAGCTCTTGTGTATCTAGGTGGTATACACGAAGCGCAAACGCTAAGAGAATGAGTCCTAATAGCAGTAGACGATGGACGTGGTTCATGTGGTGTTGGTAGTCGCTTCTCGCACAATACGTTTTAATATTTTTGGGATCAATTCAGTTTCAAAACGACTGGAATACTCGCGCGACAGTATCACGTCGATACTTGGATGATTTGTCTCTAAGGCGGAAATCATTGCCCGTACAAAGGTCCAATTTTCAGCAACCGTGTAACACCCATAGAGAACATATTCGTGTTGCTCGTCGTTATTCCGCTGCGAATTGAGTTTTGCCGTTGCAATGAGTTGACCGTAGAGTTGATAACGAGGGTCTTTTGCTTCCAAACCTCGTTTGGCCTCAACCACAACTAGGTAAGGCGTATTTAAGAAACCAGAAGTTGACCAACCCAACACCCCATCCGCTTCACCTGACAGTGTGAAATCTGGCGATGTCGATGGAAACGATGCCTCCATAGACACCTCTGACCATGCCTTGATTTCATCGGTTTCAGCTAATGTCAGTAATTGATAATGAACCCGTGCCCAAAGCGTCGCCTCATTCATCATACTCATTCGCTCGGTTGCCATGCGTGAGGAAAGATAATGAACGATAAAGGCATCATCATCGGATAACACCTCGCCGTCGCTCTGGTCCCACAAACAGTCACCGACATCTTTGGCAATGGTAAGATTTGCGACACGAGAAAAATTCTTCTCTGTTAGACTAGAAAATGTATAGCCTATTGGTTTCTTCTGTTCAAGTTTTGTTGTACCCATCAATTTTTCCCTCAACACCATAAATATGACCGTTGATGAACAATTATATCAAACGCCTCTTCCCCCTTCAAACTTCACTCATCATCCATCACTGTTCACTGTTCACTAATCACTGTTCACTAATCACTAATCATTCTCAAGTGTGCTATAATTGGCGCATCAATTTCATACAATACCAACCGTTATTAATATGCTGAGGAGAAACAATCATGACAAAACAGTCAGCGCAATCAAAAACACCAACTGTAACAATTACGTCCGGCCAACTGAGTGGCACATGGACAGGAAGCAAGAAGGATCAACCCCAAATTGCTATCTTCAACGGCATTCCCTATGCCGCTCCCCCTGTTGGCGAACTTCGCTGGCGACCACCACAGCCTGTCGAGCCTTGGACCAAGATACGCAAGGCAACCGCAACAGGACCATCTGCGTGGCAACGAGCGGGTGACGTCGATGTCTTTTTGACTGGGTTGATTGAAGGGCAGGGATGGGGACGGCTGCGAACAGCCCTTGTAAAGAGACTCGCAACCCTTGCCAGTCCCAAGCAGGATGAAGATTGTCTCTATCTCAACGTCTATACACCCACCTTGGATAACAAAGCTAAACTGCCGGTCATGGTATGGATTCATGGTGGCGATCATCAAGATGGCAGCGGGTCGGACCCTATCTATACCAGCACAACGTTGGCAAAACAAGGCATTGTTTATGTCAGCATCAACTATCGCTTAGGACTGCTGGGATACTTTGCCCATCCTGAGCTAACCGCCGAATCTGAACAAGAAATTGGACACAGCGTTTCTGGCAACTATGGCACATTGGACCAGATTGCTGCCCTCAAATGGGTGCGCAGCAACATTGCCGCTTTTGGGGGCGATCCGGACAACGTGACCATCTTTGGCGAGTCAGCAGGTGGCGAATCAGTGGCTCACATGATGACCTCACCGCTGGCAGAGGGACTGTTCCACAGAGCGATTATGCAAAGCCCTGCCAATGCGGGGCAGATGATCCACCTATCACGTCGATTTTTGGATCATCTATCTGGCGAGGAGATTGGGCTTGAATTTGCTGCACAACTTGGATTAGACCAGCTCATGGTTCAGAAGCTGAAGCTGATGCTTCCAGTCTCCTGGCCACATGTGCTGGAGGAGTTTCAGGTAAGGAAACTTGTACTGTTTTGTTTGTGCCTGGTGTTGTTGCTCCAGGTAGCAGAAACGTTCAAAATCAAAACTGCGAACCCCCACCTGATCAAACTCTTCT
>JBCCFC010000956.1:0-5503 GCA_039029935.1 Chloroflexota bacterium | reverse complement strand
GTACGAGAGGCCGTTTATGCTTAAGTTTAAATCCCTGTTTGTTTGTATTACGGCGCTACTGCTTTCATCATACAGTGCAGCTAATGTTGTGCATAAAGCCGCAAATAGTCTGTTGGAGTTTTCCTAATAAGTCCCTAGCCTCTCTCAACTTTTTAGCCGTTTGAATTGCACGTAGATATTGCTGACACCATTGATTATAGGCTATTTGTCCATCCTGTGTCCGATGCGCCCTTGCCAGTGCCATCATTAAGTCTTGTTGAGGTTGCGGGACTGGCTCATAAGTGCGATAGACTTTTTGAATAATCTCTATCCCATGTAGCCATATTAACTCTCGAATTTTTGGTTTCACATCATACTTAACCATCGGTTTCTGTGTAGGATACCCTTGTCGTTGCATTGTCAACGTACTTGCATCTAGATACGTAAAGACGGCTTCGGGAAAGGCATCTCGCACCGCTTGATAGACAAAAACCGACATCGCCTTGGTCCCGCCCGTAAAATTCAATCCAATCAGGGGATTATCTGTTCCGCTGATACGTTTCGTATCGGTTAAGGCAGCTTCAACCCTGCTCGAAATCTCGCCATGATCGGTGTCATCACGGGCAATATGCATGATATGATTGTTTTTCAGCGCATTGGCAAGCTGTTCCGCAATCTCACTTGTCTGTACCGAGCAGATCAGGTGCAACGTCCCGCCATCCTTCAGCAACAATTGCGCCGCTACATAATTGGGCAACGGGTTGCTACCAACCAACAAAATGAGGTGGTCGGTCTTCCAGCTTTCTGGTATGGTTTGCTCTGTCATGAATTCTGAGTCCTTTTCTGTTTGTATTTTTTCTGTTTAACCCGTACAATCCTAATTAAGTTATCAATATTTTCCTAATTAAATTAGGATTTCTTTTTAAGGAGCCGTTATGCAAGCTATTCCACAAATTATGCCAATTAGCAATTTACGCACAAATTACAACGATGTACTGACCAAGCTCGATAGTGGGCCTGTTATTTTGTCACAGCGAGGGACACCCGCTGCCGTGATTGTTTCAGCCGCTGAATGGAACCGAACCGCACAGGAACTCCAACGTCTCCGGCGGCTTGAATTAGGCGACCGTGCATCGCAAGAGATTCAGGATGGCAACTTTGTCACGGAAGATGAGGTCGATGCCCAATTCAAAGCATAACGCACCCACAAACATCTGGGGGAGAATGCTTCTGGGCACGTCTATACAAAAGCATAGCATTGCCCAAAGCGTTTGTCATGGGTGTTAACACCTACGCGCTGTGGGTAAATCGGTAGGTCGGTGTTCGGTAGGTCGGTGGCGTCTGTACTGACACACTGAATACCGACGCACTGAATACCGACGCACTGAATACCGACGCACTGAATACCGAATACAATAATTCTGTTGTTCAATCCGAATGGTGAGTTCTTCAAGAGAAGACCAAATTTTGGGTACACAAAACAGAGGCAGTGACAAGTTATGTCACAACACAGATTTACCGCACACCCTGCGGCCTTTGGATCGGCAGCGGGTGCGTGGTGTGTACTATCCCAAATGCGTTGATGCGCTGTCTGGTCTTTGTTTGTGGAACGATGGCTGTTGTATCGCCACCTTGTGTGCTACTGGCCGTGATGAGTGGGTTGCAGCGTTGTACAATAGCTGTTCACTCAACCAAATACCATCACTGATGCGAGTATAGCATGAGAGATGAGAAGAGGTAAATCAAAAAAATCCAGTCATGCGACTGGATTTTTAATGTTCTGTGGAAAACTAAGACTCTCGAAGAACACCAAGTCCGTGCTGCTATCCTACACGCTAAAATTGATTGGATAAAAAGGTAGCTGTTTACACGACTGAAAGTCACCTTCCTCTTGTCGTATAAACAGCTTACTTTTGTTGCTCATTATTGGCAGGAGTTACGATAAATAAATTCGTCCTGCCCTCCCCTTGGGGCATTACTGGCTGTGCCTCTCACCGATTGCTCCTCAGCAATTGTGGTGACCTGCGTGTCAAAGCCCCTTGGGCCATTACTGGCTATGCCTCCTCGTACTGATCTGCCTTGGTATCTCAATACTTCTGTACCAAAGCCCCTTGGGGCATTACTGGCTGTGCCTCGATCAAACTGTCATTTTTTGCAAAGAGCCAAACGAGTGTCAAAGCCCCTTGGGGCATTACTGGCTGTGCCTCATGAGACAATTCCAGATGGACCAGATGAGACAATTCGTGTCAAAGCCCCTTGGGGCATTACTGGCTGTGCCTCCTTACTAGCATTGTTCACAATTGCAGTTTGCGATTGTGTCAAAGCCCCTTGGGGCATTACTGGCTGTGCCTCGAGCCAACGGCCACGCCGTCACCAACGGTAGAGTCAACGGGTGTCAAAGCCCCTTGGGGCATTACTGGCTGTGCCTCCTTAGGGCTCGTAGCAGAAAGCATAGCAGAGGGAAGTGTCAAAGCCCCTTGGGGCATTACTGGCTGTGCCTCCCCTTTTTTCGCCCGATTTTGATGACAAATCTGGCAGCAACCCGTCAAGATTGTAGCATATGTCGCATGAATTTGTCAACCCTCAATTTATAATCCACGTAATATGAAACGATACGAAAAACCGCACATCTCCTTACGGCATTGCCCACAGGGTAGATGTGCGGTTTTTTGGCGATGATGTTTAATAATCTACTTTCAGAGTTTTATAAGCAAACTATTTCTGACAGAATTCTTGCAAAATGATGATACTGAAGATAAATTCATAAATTATTGTCCTATTCATAAGCATCAATAACCTTCATCGCAAGGTGAAAATATCATCAGCGCAATAAATGGAATATTAATTTAAAAATGATAAACTTTTACCTCGCCAAAAAACTGCACATCTCCCCCTCTTTTGCCTATTGTAGAGATGCTCGGTTACACTTTTGGAATATATAAAAGTGTTTATTTTAGCCTAAATAGTATGTATATGTCCTGTATCTTGAAATTTTGGATTACGCCTTTGAGACATATAGAGATGGTTATTTCAACTGAAATGGTATGTATGTATCCAGCGTCCCTTCGATGACTTTGCGTAGTTGGCGCGCCTGTAGCTCGAAGATTTTCTGGTAGCTCATGGTGCGTTGCACCAACGGATGTGTCACCTCGCTGTTGAGCTTGTCCTGATAGGCTTGAAAGAATATCTGGAGACCCGGACGTGTGAGGTAGATGCCATCCTTGCCCGTCTCTTGAAAGTGCGACGCTACAAGCTGTCGCCGATTGACCAGCCGCATCACCACCGCATCGACAACGATGGGGCGAAACTCTTCCATCAATTCCAGTGCCAACGACGGTTTTCCATAATGGGAACACTTTCAAACGCTTCTGGAACTTCTTTTGAAGAAGAGCCGCTGTCAATATTCATTCAGCACATATTGCATAGACTGTAATTATGACAAAAATTTGCCGTTTGACGCTGCTCCCATCCACTGATATAATGCCACAACTTCTATCGTCTATAGACAAAATTGTCTATAGATAATCTATGTTACGCAATGCGTACCAAATCTACAGGAGAAACAAACCATGAAACGATGGACGATATATGCGTTACTGCTCGTTTTTGCGCTCTCTTTGGTGGCGTGTGGCGGTGGTGCTGCGCCTGCCGAGGAAGAGGCGGCGCCAGCGGAAGCACCAGCCGAAGATGCAGCCGAAGAAACGACTGATGATGCGGGCGATGCCGATGTCACGATGACCAATGGTGAATCGCCTATGCTGGCCGAAAAGGTGGCGGCAGGTGAATTGCCACCCGTTGATGAGCGTCTGCCAGTCGAGCCAATGGTGTTGGATATGCCTTGGGTCTCGATTGGTCAATATGGCGGGACCATGAAACGGGCGACGACGGACAGCGACATGAATGATACGTCGATGTATATGTATGGTCACTCCGCCACACACTGGGCCGAGGGCGGTACAGCGGTGCAGCCGGGGCTTGCCAAGGCATGGGATATCAACGAGGATGCGAGCGAGTGGACATTCTATTTCCGTGAAGGCACCAAATGGTCG
Source organism: Chloroflexota bacterium (assembly GCA_039029935.1). GTDB lineage: Bacteria > Chloroflexota > Anaerolineae > Caldilineales > Caldilineaceae. Next base: position 1,475 of record JBCCFC010000956.1, on the reverse strand, counting down.
GATGGCGCACCGTTCACCGTGGATGATGTCATCTTCTGGTGGGAAGACATGGCACTCAACCCAGACCACCCAGAGGTGATTCCGGCGTGGGCATTGGCGGGTGGCGCGCCAATGGTGGCGGAAAAGGTGGATGACTACACTCTGCGCTTTACCTTTGCGGGGCCAGCCCCGTTGACCGACTTTGAGTTGGCGTCGTTCCCCAATGGCGGTAACGGCCCGGGCTTTGGTCCCTATCCAAAACACTATCTGGAGCAATTCCATCCAGACTACTCGGATGCTGCCGACTACGAAGAATTTAGCGAAAAGCAGTTCTGGTGGACCAACCCAGAGCGCCCTGTCCTCAATGCATGGATGCCTGTCGAATTTGAGCCAGGCAACCGCATGATTTTGGAACGCAACCCATATTACTATGCCGTAGACCCGGCTGGTAATCAGCTGCCATACATCGACCGCTTTGAGGTGTCACTAACGGAGAATGTGGAAGCACTCAAGCTCCAGATCATCAACGGCGATGTCAATGTTCACGCCTATCCAAATCTGTCATTGCGTGATTTGGCACTATTGAAAGAGAATGAAGAAAAGGGCAGTTACCGTGTCCTCCTGTGGGACAACGGTGCGGGTGGTGCGCCTGCGTGGGGCATCAACTGGAATAACCCGGATGACGAAAAGCGCGAGGTTGTGCGCACAACGCAATATCGCCGTGCGCTTTCTCATGCAATGGACCGTGAACGCATTCGCAAGGTGACATGGCTGGGCATGGGGCAAGAGCCAAGCACAGGCACAATGTCGCCCAACTCGGCACAGTTCAATCGCACACCAGAGGGACAGGCATTGCTCCAAGAGTGGCGTGACAGCGCGGTCGAGTTTGACCCAGACCTGGCGATGAGTCTGTTGGATGAGATTGATGTCGTTGATCAGGATGGCGACGGTTGGCGTGATCTGCCAAGTGGAGCAGCGTTGGAAGTCCGTGTTGACTTCCCATCCGGTGCAGCCGCGTTCTTGGAATCGGCGCAACTGATGGTAGAGGATTGGCAGAATGTGGGGCTGAATGCTTTTGTCAATTCGATTCCTGGCTCTGAAGTAGGTGTCATGACGCGTAACGCAACTTACGACATCCGTCTCTATGGCGGTGGCGCGCCCGATGGACCGGACCTGTTGATCTATCCAGCATGGTTGGTTTCCTATGGTAGTGGTGGTCGCTGGGCACCGCTCTATGGTGCATGGATGGCCGTTGAAGGCACGGACAAGGAAGGCACGGAATTGGACAAGGACCCACGTGACCGCACACCACCCCGTGAAGAGATTCCAGCGGATGATCCCAACTATCGTATGTGGGAACTCTACAAACAGGCCATTGCCGAGCCAGATGCCGACACGCGTGAGTCACTCGTCTTTGACATCCTGCGCATTCACATCAACGAAGGTCCATTCTTGCTGGGTGGTATCGCTGACCCACCCAACATCTTCTTGGCCGG
>JBCCFC010000955.1:0-5505 GCA_039029935.1 Chloroflexota bacterium | reverse complement strand
TTTCTCCCGTTTCTGCTATATGAGTTCTTAGTTCTGTACACATTTTTTCCCCCTATGATAAAATCAACATTTTGATACCATATTTTACCATAGAACTGGAGGACCGACTCTTTTTACCCACTCATGGACGAAGAGCCGCTATTCTTTTTGAATGAGTACAATTTACCATAGAATTACGTGATGCACAAATTATTGTAGGACAAAAGTTAAAAAGCGGAAAGGTTGAAGAGTGAAGAGTGAAGAGTGAAGAGTGAACAGTGAACAGTGAAGAGTGAAGAGTGAACAGTGAACAGTGAACAGTGAACAGTGAACAGTGAACAGTGAACAGTGAACAGTGAACAGTGAAGATGTATGTTGAATACCGACGCACCGAATACTGATTACGCACCGCGTGACGCCAATGCGGCGCGGATCTCCTGATGTTTCTGCCGCGTGATGGGATAGAAGAAAACGAGGATGATACTGGCGGCAAGGACGACGGCGGGAATAGGTCCCATCAAGAGTCGTATGGCCGTTAGTGCGCTTTCAGGCTGGATGGGGTTGGGAATGGCCTCTGTCGGTGTGAGATATCCCGCCCATTCGAGTGTTAGCCCGACAAAATAGAGTGCCAGTGCTAGACATGCTTTTTGCAAAAAGACCATGAATCCATAAAAAATGCCCTCACGCCGTTGCCCCGTTTCCCACTCATCAAACTCAATCACATCAGGCATCATCGACCAAGGCACAAGATAGGCCGTCGCCACACCTGACCCTGCCATGACTGCCAGTGGAATCACCAACCAGCGCAATTCGGGTGTCACAAAATAGAGCACCAACTGCACCAAGAGCCAAATGCCCGCCCCCATCATATAGACAAAGCGTTTGTCAAAACGTTTGCTGGCCTCACCCCACACAAAGAGAAAGACAAAGGCTGACCCCTGAATCGAGAGCAGCACCCAAGGAATCAGAGATTCGCTGCGCAGATAATAGGTGAGATAGTAGACGATGATGACGGCGATGAGTTGGAGTACAAACCACGAGAGTAAATAGATGCCAATGACATAGCGGTAGGGGCGATTTTGAAAGGCGATCCCGATTTGGGCAAGAAATGGTATGGCATCTTGCTGGGTTGAGTTTGTGGATTGGGCTGGGTTGACATTTTCGGGTCGTTCACGCGTGAAGGCGACCACGATAAAGTTGGGGACAGTGGCAACAATGGCCCAAATCGCTGCGGATACGGCATAGCCAACGCGAATGTTGTCAAATTGATCGACAATGAAGGGGTGACAGGTAGCCGCAACCAGTGAGCCAATGACCGAGAAGGAGAAGCGATAGCTGTTAAGGCTCGTTCGCTCATCATAGTCACGCGTCAGTTCTGGTGTTAGTGCGGCGTAGGGCACATTGACAACGGTGTAGGCAATATCGCCAAGTAGCGCAATCACCAAGTAATAGGTAAAGAGTCCCGTTGGGTTGAGCGGTGGTGTCAGCCAGAGGAGATAGAAGAGTAGCCCAAACGGAATGGCCCCAAAGAGTATCCAAGGGCGTCGGCGTCCCCAGCGTGTACGCGTGCGGTCACTCAACCAACCGACAAAGGGATCGTTGACTGCATCCCAAATTTTGGCAAGCATAAGGATTGATCCAGCAGCAGCAGGACTCATCCGCGCCACATCGGTCAAGAAAAAGAGAAAGAAAAAGCCTTTCAACGAGGCCACAATCGCCGTCCCCAAGTCTCCCACCCCATAAGCCAGCTTTGTGCCATGACTTAATTTTTCGGTGGTGACTTGGGGGACATCAAATTCGTCAACAGTTTGGTTCACAATGGTCGCTTTCTATGGTTGAAGAGTTGAAAGGTTGAAAAGTTGAAAGGTTGAAGGAGCAATTGGTAGTTTTCAATTGTCTATTTTCAATTTTCAATTTTTACACCTTTGAGAACTGCGCCTTTGAACCGGAATGAGTGATCTTCCTCCACCTGGAATGCTGTGCGAACTTCGCTACTAGCACCGTCGAAAAGAGTTCTAATCATGGCCTCATTGTCAGGCGGTGTGCCAATCCGTTCAATCCATTTGGGAAAGTCCATGCGTGGACGCCATTCGTAGGCGACACTAATCTGTTCTTGGGTAAAGCCAGCCTCTGCAAACATTCCCGTCCATTGGCGAATAGAGTGGTCACGGACATGCGATGTATCGCGCAGTAATTCTAACGCCTGCAAGAATGTGTCGATGGCATGTTCATCCCACGACACAATGTCACCCAGCAGAAACTGACCACCAGGTTTGAGGACACGGTAGATTTCGTGTACCGCCTGTTGCGGGTTGGGCCAGTGATGTGCACTATAGCGGCTTGTCACCACATCAAAGGTGGCATCATCATAGGGGAGCTTCTCAACATCCCCTTTCTGTGTACGCACATTGGTAAGCCCACGTTCCTCGGCCAAGCGTGAGACCTGCCCTAACATCTGTGTGGACAGATCATACGCCACGACTTCGGCAGCGTGGGGCGCAAAGATCAACGCTGTATGCCCAGCCCCACACCCTGCATCCAGCACACGCTCCGTGCCTGTCAGTGCCCCGGCCTCGACCATCTTCGCCAAGTCCTCGCCCGCAGCGTGGACGGCACTGGTGCTATAGTTTTCTGCAACGCCGCTGAAACGCGTGTTGACGGCTGCTTTGATATCATTCATTGTTTAATCCTGATGTTTGACGATGTTTTGTATTTATTGGCTAATCTCTGTGACTCCAGCGAGTCCATTCAAGGTGACGATTAGATGGTTTAGCACATCTCGACCCAACAGTATTTGGTTTGGCTGATTTGATGAAACAACTTCAAGCTGATGGAAAGTATATTCACCAATTTTTAACGACACAAGATAAGTCCATGTTGACGCACCTATATTATGCATTCCTCGAACAACGACTTCTTCCAGCATTTCAGCACCAGCTTTTTTCAAGACTTTGACGGGCAGAATGGTTGCATCTGCACCTGAATCAACCATCGCTTTGAGTTTATGTGCATTATTGGGTGTATCCGGTGAGAATATTTCAATATCCACGAAGGGTGCTGGTGGAAAATAGCGATTGTCATAATCAAAAGAGAATATGTTTGTCATGAGATAACCAATTTGGGTGAGCGAACGGTAATCGTTCTGTTTGGCTCTGAATCAACATGTTTTTGCAGCATAATTCTGCCCGGATAATCTCGTTTGCGCCGTTTGAGTAGCTCGATATTATCGACATCATGGTCTACAACTTCGCCATTGTGAATCAGAACATATTGATTTGGATATTGTTGTTGAAGTTGTGTCTGCATCTCAGCAAATACAGCCGACTCTTTTGCCATAGTGTCATGATCTGGAGAGATATATAGCTCAATATGATCTATCACATCTGTCGGCGATACTTCATGGGTGCTTTGCTCTTTCTCTAAACCATTGTCGCTACCATTTTGAGATTGTTTCAATGTAAGTGGAAAGGGTAGCTCTTGATTAAGCTCAACTTGCTTATAAAAATAGGTAATTGCCTCTAAAGGTGTCATCCCTAACGCCTGAAAAATTTTTTCAGCATTCTGTCTCAGGGTAGGGTCAATTTGATCTAAAGTCACGGTTGACGCGTTCATATCGGACAACTCCTTTCAAAAATCATGCAGACCGCAAAACTGATTGGTGATCGTCACCGATAACCGCGATATTGTCAAATTTGGAATGTCATATAGTAAATTCGGCAGGCGTTATGTTAATTGCTCAAGGATGATCTGTGTGTCATGTTCAATCGTTACTTTCTCATCTTCGTTATGTTCCTCAAAGAGGTCTGTCAACGCCGCCATCATCTCTTCATACGCTGGCTCACCCTCTTTGGGCGCACGACTGGATGAACGAATTCTGCCCTGCAATGCCCGCCAATTATACACCTGTGGATTCGCGACCGTCAGTTCACGAACGCTATCTACGCCAATAAACCGCGCAATGTCATCCGGTAGCCCATGTTCTGGTGCGTTGAATATCTCGCTGTCGCTGATGTGTTTCCGCCAAAATTGCTCAAATGCATTGTCAAAGAGGGACCCATTGTTGCGAAACATGTTCCAAATCAGCACGACCCTCCCATTGGGGATGAGAATACGCAGAAACTCTTTGCGTGTCGGTTTGGGATCAAACCAGTGAAAGGCTTGCCCTGCCGTAATGAAGTGGGCGCAATGATCCGCCAAAGTGGTCTGCTCTGCTGTGCCATCCACACCTGTGTAAAAAGGATAGGAACGTAGCTGAGACTCTGCCCTTTCACGCATTTCCGTGTTTGGCTCAACACCATAGTAACCGTTCAGCCCCCTGAGCTTGTCGATGGGGGCACTCAGCTTCGACAAGCTCAGCCGACGGGGGAGGTGAACGCTAAGGCCATTCCACAAAATAAATTACCCCATAGAAACGCGGAGTTAGCGGGGTACCCTCTGGGTCCTATTGCGGGTCGTACACGAGAAATCCGGCACTAGAGTGCCTACTCCGCGAGTATTTATTTTTGTGGAATGGCCTTACTTACACACCATAGACCTGATTGCCGTTTTTGAGAAAGACTTCGGTGAGTAACCCCGTGCCAGAACCGATATCGGCAATGATATGATGATGGGTCAAGCCGCATTCAGCCTGTAGCACATCAATGATTTTCTGTGGATAGCGTGGTCGATAGCTTGCATAGTTGTCAATCAAGCCGTTAAAGCGATTAGCTGTCGTTATCATGATTCCCCCTACTTGGCGCGTTTATGTAGATAATGGTTCCACAATAGCCGTGCTGCAATTGCTCGCCAAGGTCGCCATGCCTCCGCTATCTCTGCTAGCTCTGGCTGTGTCGGGCGTTCATCCAGCCCCTTGATTTCCTTATAGGCCGTTGCCAAGGCGACATCCCCAATCGGCCAGACATCCACCCGTTTTAACACCATCAGCAAATAGATGTTGGCGGTCCAAGGACCAATGCCTGTTAAACTGGTCAACGCGGTCAATACCTCTTCATCGGGCATGGTATCCAACGCCGCCAAATCAATGTTGCCATCCCGTATCTTCTCTGCCAAAATGCGGCCATAACGCGTTTTCTGACGACTAAAGCCAAACTGCTTGAGCTGCTCATCCTCAAATGTTAAAAATATCTCTGGCGTTAGACCTGTATCTGTGATTTCGGCAACCGCCGCCAATAGCCGATCATAGGCCGCCTTTGCCGATTGCAACGACACCTGCTGCTCCAGAATAATATAGAGCAAGGTGCTAAACCCCTGTGGACGGAACCACTCTGGCGGCGTTCCATACTGCTCATAGACTCGCGCAAAATCAGCATCCACTGCCACCAATGCATCAATACCCTGTTGCATGGTGGTTGGTGATAATCGTACAATTGTTGTCATAGTTTTCCTTGCGAAAGGAGTGAAGAGTGAAGAGTGAAGAGTGAAAAGTGAAGAGTGAAGAGTGAAGAGTGAAGAGTGAAGAGTGAAGAGTGAAGAGTGAAGAGTGAAGAGTGAAGAGTGATTAGTGATTAGTGATTAGTAACCTTTCAA
>JBCCFC010000954.1:0-5510 GCA_039029935.1 Chloroflexota bacterium | reverse complement strand
CTTTCAACCCTTCAACTTTTCAACTCTTCAACCCTTCAACTCTTCAACCCTTTTAAATAATTTATTGATAACGAGCATATTATATACTATAATGTCATGATATGAAATGGAAAACGATTGTTCAATTAACAATGGTTCATGTCGCGGTCTCGATCACTGTGGTTCCTGTAACCAGCACACTCAATCGCATCATGATTGCCGATTTGGGGTTTTCCGCGTTCCTTGTGGGCATATTGGTGTCGTTGCCCTATCTGCTCTCACCCTTGCAGGTGATGGTGGGGCATTGGGCAGATCGCAACCCGCTCTGGGGCTACCATCGTTCACCTTGGATCGTGATTGGTGGCATGATGGCTTCCTTTGGGGGCTATTTCACCGCGCACACGGTCTATCTCATGGCCGACAATTTTGTTTTGGGTCTGTTGGCTGCACTCACCGCCTTTATGACATGGGGGCTGGGTGTCAACATTGCCTCTGTCAGTTACTTGGCCCTACTCAGTGAATTGAGCGAGCCACAGAAGACAGCCGATACCCCGTCTTGGCGTACACGCAGCGTCAGCATCATGTGGACGGCCATGATTCTCACAACAATTGTCACAAGTCTCTCGCTCTCAACGATGCTAGAACCGTTTAGCGAAACAGCACTCTACACAGCGTTAGGCGCAATCTGGCTGGCGGCAACAATCTTAATTTTATTTGGTGCGGCGGGTATTGAGCAGAAAAGTAGTCAGCAAACCACCAATAACACTCCCTCGCGTAAGAATCCTACGGCCAATCAGAATAACTACTGGCAAGCCTATCAAGTCATCCGCAACAACCCGTCGGCCAGACGATTCTTCCTCTATTTGGTATTGGTTTTGGTCAGCATCCATGCGCAGGATGTCCTGCTAGAACCATTTGGAGCCGAAGCTTTGGGCATGTCCGTGTCCCAAACATCACGACTCACATCCATCTGGGGGCTGGGTGTGTTCATCACCCTGCTCGGTGGAATAGGCTTGATTCGTGTCTGGGGGAAAAAGAAATCGGCCAATATCGGTGCAATCATTGCCGCCATTGCCTTTGCACTTATTATCATTGCTGGGCTACAAGGGCTAGCAACATTCTTTATGGGGGCAATCTTTCTGCTCGGTCTGGGTGGCGGGTTGATGACCATCAGTAATCTTAGTTTTATGCTAGATATGACACTCCCACAGGCATCAGGTCTGTACATTGGGGCCTGGGGTGTGGCAAATTTTGCCGGACAAGCGTTGGGCAACATTGTAAGTGGGCTACTCCGTGACATTGTATACAGAATCACCGCTGACCCTGTGTTAGGATATATTACTGTCTTTGGATTGGAGATTGTGGGGCTGCTTGTCGCAGTGATTGCCTTCCGCACAATTTCTGTGACCACTTTTCAGGCTGATGCCCAACGTGATGCGTTTCTATTTCAATCCGAAGAGACAAACCATGATTTAACAACGGTGATTGAAACCATATAAATAAAAACAGCCGAATCATCTATCAATGATTACGACCTTCAATTAAACAATCGAGGTGTTATAATGCTAAAAGTAACGATTAGTTATGACATGCAGGACGGCAAGGAGCAAGAGTGCCAAGAATACTTGGTCAACAAGCTTGCACCGGGGCTTTCTAAACTGGGCTTCAACATTACGGATGTCTGGTTTACCGTCTGGGGCAATTCACCCCAAATCTTGAGTAATGGTGCCCTCGAAAATGAAGAGCAGGCGCGCAAAATCTTTCTTTCGCGTGATTGGGAACGTATCTCCAAAGGAATGGAAAAATACGCAAGAAATTTCAAAGTTAGTTTTGTCGAGTTAGAAGATGACTAAAGGCACACTACAAACATCAGAGAAAACATCAGAGAAAACATCAAAGATGACATCAGAGAAACCAGTTGCGTTGGTTGTGTTGCTCGAAAATGTTGGACATATCGTTGGCATTACGCTGCCCCAATGGGCCATGAACACGATTGATTATGTTACGGAAGAATATGCAAAAATACAGCTTCGGTTGTTTGGTGCCTATCGCAAATATGATCAGGTCATCATCCTCGAAGATCAGCAGGCCAATGGCAAAACGTTATCGCAGACACTACTCAGCACAAGCCAAACACACCAAGTAGATTTAATCTTACTGGTGCATGGTCATAAAGAAATCCTGGTTGGCTATAAAGGTCGTGAGTATATTGGCTATGAAACGTGGAACCCGCTCTGTGAAACCTATGAGGCTGACGCCTCTTCGTTAGATTTACGAATGGTGTTTGGCATCAACTGCTATGGTGAATCCCTTGCAACCGTTTGGCAACGGATGGGCGCACAAGCCTGTAATGGGGCAGTTGGCGTCAATTGGTTCCCCGAGCCTACACTATCTGTGTTTTTGCGAAATTGGCTACGTGGCAAACCTTATGGGGCTGCCGTTCGGCATAGCAATGTATCAGCGAACAAGGCGTGGAAACGGATTCTCGGTTCTGAGTATCATCAGTGGATTTTAGACAGTACTCAGATCGTTTTTGGTGAAGCACAGATGAAGATTACGGGTAATCAGTGAGTCGGTATTCGGTAGGTCGGTAGGTCGGTTATCTGTACCGAATACTGACCTACCGAATACTGACCTATCGAATCACCTTCTTAAATTTTAGCTTATAGTTGACATGAATACCATAATGCCGCTTATCTAAATCACCCAAGCCTGCGCCAAAGAAGACATCGCTGGGCAACCCTTCAACCTTGACACTATAGGACGGACCTGCCGCATACATTTGATAGTTAAATCCATAATCGCCAGGGCCACTTTTATCCTCAACGCCACCAGAATAGGCTCCACTGGGCCAGAAGACGGTGACTGGCTGACCAACCACACGCGCACCACTCTCATCAAACACATCGACATAGATATGATGCTTTCCGCGCGCCTCACGCTCATCCTCCCAAATGACTTCAATCAGACGCCAATAGGGTTGTCCAGAGGCAACATCGGCATCATCAATGCGCGTCCCCAAGCCACTGAGACGTGGGTCCAGGTTACGCGATGGCGCAGGTGGTTTTGTGGGTTGCGCCAAGGCGCGAGCTGCCGCTACAACCGCAGGTGCTGGCGGTGCATAGGTATACGTTGGCGTGGGTGTTGGCGGTGCATAGGTATACGTTGGCGTGGGTGACAGTGTTGGTGGGGCGACATAGGGGCGTAGTGTGGATGTCGGTACTCTGGTTTTTGTCGGTGTGTGTGTCAATGTGGGTGTACTGGTCGGTATCGGCGTTAACGTCGGAATTAACGTTTTTGTAGGGAACGGTGTAAAGGTGGATGTCGGTGGCACTTGTTGATCTGCCAATGCGAGTGCTACGGCCATCGACTGGTTCTGTCGCCCCAACTCATAGCTACCCAATTCCTGAACCGCATTCAGGATGTTTCCAGACGCAAATGCATTGGCCGAAAGTCCATCAGAGAGATCAATCCCCGTCAATCCTGCCAAGGTAAAGTCTGGTGGGCCAGGGTCTTCAAAGCCTGGGGCCATGACATGCACAGGAACGCCCGTGATGGCACTGACGCCGCTTAACATGGTGTAGAGCGCATAGGGTGCAGACACAACAATCAACCATAAAAGCAATAGCACCAGCAGCACAAAACGCAACTTGCCCCATAAACTTAATGTGCTAAACCAACCGCTAAACCCACTGGGTGGCGGTCCACCATAAGGCCCCGATGCGCCAACATATGGTGCTGGATATTGGTTCGATTGATAAGGCGCAAGGTATTGTTGATTGGGCGGCGGAGCAAACCCACTTGGCTGTAAATTGGGCTGTAAATTTGTCGATGAAACGCCTTGTGACATGCCTCCTGGCACCATCCCCGGCGTCATCCCCGGCGTCATCCCCTGAGGCATTCCATCTGAGCCACCCGGCGGCGGCGTCAACCCACCATACCCAGGCGGCATGCCCTGTCGGGGCGGTCCCCCAGGTGGCGGTCCTGGTGGTGGTACTTGCATTGGTTGCCCCGGTGCCAACCCCGGCTGCATTCCGGCCCCAGGCTGTGTCCCCCCCGGCTGTGCCCCAAATGGCATCCCAGGTGTTGCGCCAGCGGTGGACTGCTCGGCAAAACGTTCACTCAGTAATCGACTGAGATTGATTGCCAAACTGGGATAGCGGTTCAGTAGATGGTCAAAATCTTGTTTGCTTAATGTCCACAGATCAACATCGGTTTCGGCAATCGCACTGGCGTTGTGTGGCTGATTTGTCAACAGCGCACGTTCACCAAACGAATCGCCCTGTCCAATCACCCAGCCGCCACCGGATAGTGGCTGTATGCGTACTTGTCCGCTTTCGACCAAAAAGAGCATGTCCGCAGGTGTACTCGCTCGGAATATTTGCTCTTCTGCACGATAGCGGGTTGGGCGCAGGTATTCAATAACCTGCTGCAAATCCGCATCGCTTAAATCGGCCAGCAGACGGAACTGACGGAACTTTTCCTCATCAACACCCTGTGGTGCAAGCTGCGAGGATACAGCTTCGTTGAGTGCCTGCCCAATCTCTGGATGTTGAAGGGCAAGTTGATCCAAATCTGATTTGTACAAAATCCAAAGGTTGGTGTGGCGGACAGCGCGTGCATCCTCGACACGCATCTGACCCGAGAGCAAGCTGGACTCGCCAAAAAAGCCACCTGCACCGATACGTCCTTTTTCTTCAACCGTCCCTGTGGCTGTTTGACCGATCAACTCAATCTCGCCATTTTCGATCATATAGATAGCATCGCCCAAATCACCGATGTGATAGACAACTTCACCAGCAGGAAGGTGTTGCAGCAGCATCTTTTGTGCCATTGCACTGTGCGCCATTGGTGGCATATTTTGGAAGAGTGGCATCTCTGCAAACCGTTGCGCAGCCTGCTCTTGGTCGGGTTGCCCCAAACGTGCTTGGAAATTATTCCCCAAGCTACGACGCAATCCAGGATGTTGATTGTTCAACACATGGAAGTCATTGGATGGCAACATCCACAGCAATGCATCGGTGCTGGCAATGGCACTATGTGTATAAGGCTTATTGGCTAACAGTGGGATCACACCAAAAAGCGCACCTGGCCCCAGCGTCTGGCTATCATTAGAATCATAAGCACTTTCGGTACGTAACTCAATCGCGCCGTCTTCCACAATAAACAGTCCTGACGATGCTTCCCCTACCCCATAAATTTGTTGTCCCGTCGTCAATTGGCGAGGCTGTAGCTGTCCAGCCACGGCTTGAAGGGTATAGGGTGGAATCGGATTCAGCTCAGGAATATTGCTTAGGCGATGGACAATATAGTCCTGCATTTGAACCAATAGATTGCCAAAATTTTGACTCAGTTTCAATCCAATCGACGGTGTTTGCAGAATAATCTCACGGAGATCGCGGTCGGAAAGCTCGCCATACTCCAGATCAGAAACAGCAATCGCTGTCACATCTTGGGGGGTGCCACGAAAAAGACTGGTCTCACCAAGAACACTACCTGTACCCAACGTCGCAAGCGTCTGCCCACCTTCG
>JBCCFC010000953.1:0-5512 GCA_039029935.1 Chloroflexota bacterium | reverse complement strand
TGTTGGTTTCATGCGCGTAGTGGGTTTACGGGACCTGCGAGGGATTTTTTGAAGGAGAAGGGTGTTTTGTATACGGATGGTGATGCGTTGACGAAAATGTTGCGAGCATTTGAGGTAATTGAGAAATGGCGGGAGAATGAAAAATGAAGAGTGAAGAGTAAAAAGGGAACAATCAACTCTTCAACTCTTCACTCTTCAACTCTTCAACCTTTCACCTATATTGTACAGGCATACATGCCCCGGCCATAAGTTGCCGCAATCAGTATGTTCGTATCTTTGAGCAAAGCCAATCGTGTGACAATTGCGTTGGGTATGTCTTCACTCAGTATTTCCCAGTTCCATACATCACCCTCTTCTTTCCCTTTGAAAACACCAACATCTGTACCGACATAAATTATATTTTTGTCAGTCGGATGGAAAATAGCTGTATTGATTGATATTTGGGGAAGAGCGGATTTAGGCCATTCACAAGTGGGTTTAGCCCCCTCGCCATGTTTGACTTTGACTCCGCTAATCTTCTTCCAGGTCTTACCATTATCTCTACTGAGCTTGACAAATCCAGCTAGCCCACCAGTACAACCATCTTGCTGTGGACCACCAAATACGGCCACTATGTATTGATTGTCCTCCTGACAAACAACAACTTGGTTGCAAGTATTGTTATTGTCTGTTGGGCATAAAACTGTCTCCCATGTAAATGTATCTTTATCATCTTTCTTACCATGCCAAATTCTACCAGTATTTGTCGCAACAAAAACTTCGTCTTTGGCGTTTTTAGATGGAATTGCAATCGACTTGACAAACCCATCTTTAAAGAATTCCGTTTTGGCAGGAATGTCTTCGGTAGGCTTGTCTGCTTTTTGGGGTATACTGATTAGCTCCCAAGGCGTCTCACAGCCATCAGTGGTGCGATAGACATATTCCGTGCCTGTAAATAGCACATCATGATTCTTTGGGTCCATCGCAATAACACCAATCCAAGGTCTGTTATAATATAATCCAAAATCACTTTCACGCCAATGCCGCCCACCATCAATACTCTTTTTGATGCGGGTCCATTGGCTTTCGGCATACATGATATTTCGGTCACGTGGGTCAACGACAAAATAGCCACCATCATGTTCCAGTATATTTTCCCATTGCCACTGCGTTGAGGAGGGATCAGCATTACCAATTTCTTCAATTAGTTTTGTTTTTGTTGTACGAAGTATGTTTGTTCCTAAATCTTGTGTGCCGCCACCAATAATGATATCGTCACCATTCTTTGACTGATAGGTCCCAACATGATAGAATTGTGTGATGTCCAGCCCATCGCTGATGTTGTCGAATACCTCACCGTCTTCATCTAACCGATAGACACCGCCGTCGTTACAGGTGTAAACCGTATATGGTAGCTTATCTGATTGAGCTGGTTGAGTTGATGGAATGACAATGGCTCGATGGTGGTCTACATGTAATTCTCTGTTCTTAGACCATTCTTTGCCGCCATTTGTTGTTCGATAAAACTCAATCCCACCAGCAAAAAGTATATCTGGGTTAGTGGGGTGGACAGCAATGAGGTTACACCATTCGGGGTATCCACTGGCTCCCCCTTGGTGGCCTGGCAAGGAAGTCCAAAATTTCTCAATGGTTATTTTTTTGTCTGGGCATATAGGTGGTTTTGGCTGTGTCTCTATCTCTGCATATTTGAATATTGTGCCATTGCGTTTGGCAAATAGGGTATCGGTAAGAATTGTTTTATCTTTACATTCTTTCGTCTGTGATGAAAATGCAAGGCGAACCCAATCAGCATACTCATTCGTAGGCCCATCAGATAAACGTTCCCAACTTTTGCCGCTATCGATTGTTTTATAGATAGCATCATTGCACACATTAATACAAATGGTGTCAAATTTTTCACCATCCTCATTGACAACTGTCTTGCCAAATACGGCATCGCTTACGCCTGGACAACACTTATCACTCTTGCAGCAATGGTTGTCATTTTCGGGACAACACTGATCATTCTTACAGCAACACTTGACATCTTCAGGAAGAAACATTTCCCATGTACACCCACCGTCTTCAGATTTTTGAAACCCCTTGTCACCGGCAACATAGATAATGTTTTTCCCCTTGGGTTTTTCGTTAGGCGATACTAGCACCTGCGATATACGACGTGATTTTAGCTTTTTACATTTATCCTGTTTACTCTCACATGATTTAGGTGGTCCCCAAGACTGACCACCATCATATGAAACAATGAGACCTACTCCTGGATAGGTCGTCAGATTTTCATCACCGGGTGCCCATTCACCAGTGCCCGCATAGATGATCTTAGGATTTTCGGGATGAACTGCCAGTGCACCGATAGATAGACAATCAACTAGGTCACCATTCTTCCATTTATTCTTCCATGTTGTAGACCAAGACCATTTATTATCATCCGCTTTTACTCCTCTCCAGACGCCACCAGAGGCAGCACCTGCATAGACTATATGCTCGATAACCTCACCCGTAGCCTCGTCTTTAATAACGCTTACGGCAATACATTTGACACGTCCATTGAGATTACTGGGACCAATACTCATCCATTGGACTGAATCTGTACACATCTGCGCTTTGTGTTTAAGTGCGTTGCGCATCAGACAGCCCATGTGTGCATCGTCATTTGAGCGACCATCAAGCCACCACTGATGTTGTCCATATTGTTCAGCGTGGATTGGGTAATGTTGGCTCATTGTTGATTCTCCTTTGTTGATTTCATGTGGTGTTATGCTGTTGGATGATTATTCATGTATGTACAACTGCGCAACACGGCTCTATAATCCCCGATTGGGTGCATGTGTGTTTTTTATAGAAGTTCGACTTTTGGCAAAAGTCGAACTTCTATCGACAATTTATGATGCCAATTTATGATGTAACTGTCAGCCCAACTCGCCTTGCTTCGGCCATCAGTTCGCGGTTGACAGCCACATTGTCCAAGAATGACATCCGCCAGATTTGATTGTCAATGCGGTCTGCCCAAGTGTGTAACAGACGGTAGGCTTGTTTGAGAATGGAATTGGCACGCGTATCTTGACACGCCTGCAAGACACGATAACAGTTCCAATAGACCTCAAATGGATAGAGAAACTGATAGATTCTTTCAGCATGATCATCAAGATACGCAAGCACATCTTCGATATGCATCAAGGCCATTGTTAAATTTCCTGATTGTTGGTAAGCATGTGCCAAATTTGCCTTGATCTCCAGTTTTGGGTGTTTAGGCTGCTCAGGGTAGAAGGATAACGCTTCTTCATACAGCACAACACTCTCTTCACGTTTGTCTAATAAACACAATAGATAGGCCATGCTTTTTTTGACATATCCTTTTGGGCGATTGGCAGGAATTTTCTCTGCCATTTCCATGGCATCATCTAAGAGACTCTGAGTCTGTTGGTAATCACCTTGCGCTTGATAAGCTGTACTCAGATTGACCAGTGAGTTAATATATAGCTGATGTGCATTCATCTCTATATGTTGACTGGCTTGACGAAAATGATATATGGCCTGCGTATATAACCCTAATCGTAGATAGATCACCCCTAAACAGTATATAGCTCCTCCTATCACCAATTTCTGACCAATGTTTTCATAGAAATGAAGATTTTCTTGTGCCATCGCTTCTGCTTGGACATATTCCCCGATTCGTGTAAATACTCGACAGAGATTATATGAAGATTCATACATTTTTGATTCGTTTGCTATTGAATAGCTAATCTCCCGTGCCTTTTCAAAGTAAATTGTGGCCGCTGTCAACTCACCTTGCGCTTCTTTGAGTTCGCCTAATGCCTGCAAAATATCTAGCTCACTTTGTTGATTTTGGCTTTGATGACAGAGGGTACGTGCCTCCATAAAACTCTCCAATGCCCTATTCTCGTCGCCCAACCCTGCGTATGCCTCTCCCTGAATGCGAAGACAATCAATCATAATCCCTTGATTCTCGCTTTGCCTCGCCATGGTAATACTTTGCATGGCTTTCACCTTAGCCTCTTCAAGATCGCTATGATAGTATAAGACCCATGCCCATAGCCAGTAACTCATGGCTTGTACATAGCATTTCCTCGGATTCTGTCCCTCGATGGTATCGACTTTCCGGATGGCATCCTGCACTTTTTGGCTTGTTTTCTCGGTATCCCCTGCTTCTAGATGGAAATAAGCCTGAGATGCTAAAAATAGCCCATGAAGATAGTGATACGTGTCCAGATTTACTTCTGTGTTTTTGCGATAGCCTTCCAACTGCACCTGTAGATGTTGGGCGGATTGTGTAAAAATATCCAATGCTTCCTGTGTAAGCGAAAGAATATCGTAAATGTAAAATAAGCTATGACTACTTTGGGCTAAGTATGACAGCGAAACCTGTCCTAGCCCATATTGCCACGCTGTGCGAATATTATTGAGCTCAGGACGGATTGTTGTCATAATTTTTTTTGATTGACTGCCTCGGATAGCCTGTGTTTGTGTACCGAGCCAATCTAGATAATACTGCATATGACGTTCCCGGACGGGGTTCCTGTTGAAATTGTCTGCCAATGAGCGATTGAAGGCTGTATCTCTAGTCTGCTCGCACAATTTCTCCATGCCAAATTGTCGTAGCAATTCATGAACTTGGTAGCGTCCTTGCACTGTTTGTACGATGAATGATTGGCTATGAAGCTGCCTGAGATGAGAAATAAATGCATTGGCAACTTTGCGTGCGGCTTTGGTTGTAAATCCGTCTTGAAAAACAGATAACGCCGCAAAAACCTGTTGCGTTGTTGCATCCAATAGCTGCCATGAATACTCAAATATTGCACGCACGCTTTGTTGTCTAGTTGGAACATCTGACCATTCGGCTTCTAATATGTCGATATTTTCTTCATAGGCTTCCACAAGCTCTTGAGGGGTCAGGATGTCCATATTGGCCGCACCCAGTACAATGGCTAAGGGGGTCCCTTGGACCTTCATGCAAAATTGGGCGATGGCAGCTCGATTCTTGTCTGTAATGGCAAACGTCGGCGCATTCTGCCTTGCTGTTTGTTGAAATAGCTGAATTGCATCCGTCTGAATAAAGGCATCCAATGGTTGTAGAAGTTCTTCGGTAGGCAATGCCATGCCAGAGAGCGGGAACAGATATTCTTCTTGTAGTTGGATGGACTGTCGTGAGGTTGTCAATATTTTGACACGGGGTGCAGCCAACAAGATTTGTGTTAGCACCTCCGCCAACGAGACCGTACTCGCATCATTTTTTGAGGTTGTCGTCATATCTGTTGTATTTTGCTGCATATCTGTTGTCAGGAGATGTTCAACATTATCAAACACCAAAAGCATTTCCTTTGCCGCTAGATAGGTACAGATTTGCGTGAATAGATTGCTACTATCGGGCAGGATGATATCTAGTGCTTGCTGAAGTGCTTCTGGTAGCCTTTCTGCCGACTGTGTACCTGCAAGCGGTTAGCGCTAGACTCACCCTACCCCTACTGTTCCACCAAAGCTTTGGCTGAACAGCATG
>JBCCFC010000952.1:0-5525 GCA_039029935.1 Chloroflexota bacterium | reverse complement strand
TGGAGGATGATGTAGTCGATGAAATCCTGCTCGACGGCAATGCCAAAGAGACGATGCCAATCAATGATTGGTTGTTTTGCCATGGTTGCGTCCTTGTGTTAATTGGGTTTTGTGCATAAATTCTTGTATAGACGATTTTATCACGCTTGGTCGGTTTGTCAATGGATGCTGGTCACCATATCATGTCCTTTGCTAAAAGTGTAACCCTAAAAAGCCAAATAGATTTGCCAATTTGTTAAACTGCTCTACATCGCTGTGGAAAATTCCCTCACCCTCCAGCAACCGAATCCCAGCCTGTGTAAACCCCCGTTTGCTAAAATACCAGTGAATCACCTCATCATATTGCTTTTCCTTCTGAATCACAGCGGCATGTCCCATAAACTTTTTCACCTCACCCTCGCCCATCTTCTGCTCACGATAGCGCACAGACACCAGCCATGCCCCTCGTTTACTGACTTTCGGGTCATCTGTCGGTATTCGATATTCGCCAATTACATCAACCTCGTTATAATCTCCCTGCTTGATAATCCCTTCACGCCGTTCCAATTGTTGAAAGTTTGGCAATTCCACATCGCCAATCAAACCGAAATAGGATTTACCATCCACCACACGCTGGTCAAATTTGCTCATGACCGCTGCGACAATCACTTCAGCAAGATGCCCGACCTTGCGACTGGCTTCGCCACGAATGCGATTAATTTCGGTACGTATATCGTCCAGTGCCTGTTCTGGGGCTAACTTTTCAACTTCATGGTTGTGCTGATAGCGGATGTACTTTCGTAGCATGGGGTCGCGCGGGCCTTCAAAACTAAGCCAGCCCGTTGACTCAATGACATCCACCTCATATAGTTGATCCAGCGATTGCTGCACATCTGCCTCCTTGAGCGCAAGTTCAGCAGCAATTTCATCTGCAAAAATACGCCGCTTAGGGTGCTTAATAATCCATAAGAGGACTTGGCGTGTGACTGGATTCATGCGCGTGATATACTTGCCGTACTCTTCGTGATAGTGGACGCGTAACGGGCTATGTCTATTGGTCAACATATGAATGATAAACTTCTCGAGCCATTCTGAATCAGATGGGTTTCGTTGGCGAATCATACGACTACGCATCATACATTCAATCGAATAGGGGTACCCTTTGCTTGCCTCCCACACTTCCTGTATCAAATCTGGCGGGGTCTGAATATTGTAGACATCTCCTAAGCGGATAATCATGTCAACCGCGTCACCCTCTTCAAGGGCATCAATATAGATGGGGTCAAAACGACCAGAGACAGAGCCGCCCAGTGCTTGCTCAATCATCATGGAGACGGATGAACCTGACACGATGAGGGGGGCATCCATCGTCTCGGAGGCATGTTGGAAAAAATTGGTCACATCATAAACGCGATTGTTATAGTTGACATCAACTACTTCTGTCAACGCTTGAAATTCATCAATGATGATCATTGTTGGGGTTTCATATTCTCTTACAAAAGCACGGGGTAGGGCAATGACTTGACTCATACGCCCTTTTTCTAATGGGTCTTTACGCTCTTTATATAGGCCAATGAGATCAATCATTTCTAGGGCCATCTTATCAGAGACACTAAGCGTAAATTCCACCAACTGATCATGCTGCGCTTTACGAGCTTGCAAATGTGGTTTCCGGTATTTAAAGGCTAAATAACTGCGCAGATAGCCCTCATAATACTCTTTGACAAATTCAAAGGCGGTGATCATTTTTCGTTCCCTGACATATTCTGCAAACGAAATATAGACAGGCATCACTTTTGTTTGTTCATGATAAAGTCGGTTGTATAATTTATGTAAAATTGCTGTTTTCCCTGTACGGCGTAACCCAATGAGTGCTAGACTTGGATATGAATTAGGGACATTAGACGCCCATTCCCACAACCATTCCAATTCTTCATCTCGATTAACAAACCACATTGCGCCAGACTCATCCAGTGGCCCACCCCATTTTTTCCAATTGCTCATTTACCGTCTCCCTCACCAAATCAAATAAAGAGGTGTAGATATCTATGACTCCGCTGAAAAAAGTCCGACTTCTGTAGAATTTGCTAATCGCTACCACTGGTGAGAAGTCGGACTTTTAAGCGATTTTGACCTTTTTTCAGCAGAGTCATCTATGACTATCTAAACCTCTTCAAATTATACCATAGATTTATTCAACAAGGCCAAACCATGAACATTTTTTCTATATGATTCTTCCTATAATTTGCCTAGAATAGAATTTCTATCTATACTACTCCAATGGATACACTACGGGGCGTTATCGAGCGCATCACCTATCACAATGAGGAAAATGGCTACACTGTAGCCAAGCTGACACCGGAGCGGGGGACCTCTTCGGGTGGCTACGCGCCGCCTAACTTTCGCTTTAATCGTGAAGTAGCGGTGGTGGGCAACATGATGGGTATCAACGTGGGGGAAAGCGTTGAGTTGCGCGGCAAGTGGACGCTTCATGCCGATTATGGGCGTCAGTTCACGGTCGAGAATATGCGCACGGTGCTGCCTGCGACAGTGGCGGGGCTGGAGAAGTATCTGGGCAGTGGGTTGATCAAGGGTGTGGGTCCGGTCACGGCCAAGCGCATTGTCAAGCACTTTGGTATGGAGACGCTAAATGTCATCGAGCATGAGATTGACCGCTTGCACGAAGTCAAAGGTGTCGGTGGTAAACGCGTTCACATGATCCAAGATGCGTGGATTGAGCAGCGTGCCATCAAGGAGGTCATGATCTTTCTGCAAAGTCATGGCGTCACCACCAGCATTGCCACCAAAATCTACAAATATTACAGCGATGAGGCCATTGGCGTCGTCAAGAACAACCCCTATCGGCTGGCGCATGACATCTATGGCATCGGCTTTGTCACTGCCGACAAAATTGCACGCTCGATGGGATTGCCAGAAGATGCACCGCAGCGCGTGGCAGCAGGAGTGGCCTATGCACTGGGTCAGGCAACCGATGATGGACATGTCTTTCTACCGACCTCAGAGTTGATTCAAAAGTCAGCAGAGTTGCTAGAGGTGACACCACAACAGGCCAGCTTGGGGGTGCTGCATCTGTGGAATGATGACCAGATTCAGGTGGTCGAAACACCAGGCAGCGATACGCCGCCCGCTATTCTCGACAACCCGACGCCCTATTTAGCACCGCAGACAGAAGATGGCATCCCACAGCTTGTGGTTGAGCGCGGTGGCGTCTATGCAACGGCCACGATTTCACAGGCCAACGTGTTGCTGCAAGAGGAAAACGCCATCTATCTTGCGCCGCTCTATTACAGCGAAATGGGTGTCGCCAACCAGTTAGAACGGCTCTGGTTCTCACGCAGCAGTGCGCTTGACATCTTTCGCAGTCCCCATTTTGACTGGACGGCAAACTTGGAACGCATTGAGAAACGGACGGGGTTTGCATTGGCGGATCAACAACAGGCTGCTGTTCAGGCTGCACTTACACACAATGTCACGGTATTGACAGGCGGTCCTGGCACAGGGAAAACCACAACAGTACGCACCATCATTCAACTATGCGAACAGGCCAAGGTCGAGGTACTGCTCGCTGCCCCGACGGGTCGTGCGGCCAAACGCCTAGCAGAGACAACAGGGCGTGAGGCCAAAACACTCCATCGAATGCTCGAATTTCAACCATCTGAGGGCATGTCCTTTAAGCGCAACGAGCAGTCACCGCTTGAAGGTGATTTTTTGATTGTGGATGAAGCCTCGATGCTCGACATTGCCCTGACCAATCATTTGCTCAAGGCGGTGCGCCCGGGAATGCATCTGCTGCTGGTGGGGGACGTGGACCAGTTGCCCAGCGTGGGGGCAGGCAATGTCCTTAAGGATATCATTGCTGCCATTGAAGAGGATGTTGATGATAAACAGAGCCCCCGTGCCACCGTTATCCGGCTCGAAACCATTTTTCGCCAAGCCGAGGGCAGCTACATCATCACCAACGCCCATCGCATCAACCAAGGCCAGATGCCGCTCATCGACAATGATAAAACGACCGACTTTTTTCTCTTTCGCACAGAAGACCCAGAGCGAGCGGCACAGCTTTGTGTGGAGTTGGTGCAATCGCGCATTCCGCGACGTTTTGCCATCCCGCCAGCCGACATCCAAGTTCTCAGCCCCATGCATCGCGGTGTCGTCGGCGTCGGCGCGCTCAATCTCAGCGTCCAAGCTGCCGTCAATCCTGAATCGCCTGACAAAGCGCAACGTTCCGTAGGCAATCGTGTTTTTCGTCAAGGGGATCGGGTCATGCAGATTCGCAACAACTATGACAAGGACATCTACAATGGCGATATGGGAATGATTCGCGAGGTTGACCTTGAGATGCAAAAGCTGACGGTCATTTTTGATGGCAACGAGGCCAAACCCATCAATTACGATTTCCTAGAGTTGGACGAATTGACACATGCCTATACAATCAGTATTCACAAAAGTCAGGGGAGCGAGTTTCCCGCCGTTGTTATTCCCGTGTTGACCAGCCACTACATGATGTTGCAGCGCAATCTGCTCTACACGGCGGTTACACGCGCCAAACGTCTCGTCGTGCTGGTCGGTCAGCCGCGAGCGATTGGGCTTGCCATTGGGAATGATAAAGTGACGGCTCGACATACGGGGCTAAAGGAGCGGCTCACTGATTTTTGAGCGTACTACAGCAAATTTAGGACTCAAACGGATTTCTCTTGTGGGCAAACCCTAAATTTGTTGTGATAAATTCATAAAACACAAATGAAATATAAAAAATCATCCGTTTGCGCCTGTATCCGTTTGTCTTTTAAACCGGATACAGGCGCAAACGGATAGAGACAAAAAACCTTTTATAAAGGGAGAACGAATATAAATGTCTAAACCTATTGCATTGCAACTCTACTCTATGCGTCACGTAGAGATGTCATTGGATGAGCTGTTGGGCGAAGTTGCGGCTATTGGCTATGCGGGTGTGGAAACTATCGGCGATCATGGGCTGTCGATTGACGAGATGAATGCGTTGCTCGAAAAGCATAACTTGCGCGCTATCTCGACTCATGTTTCACTAGATGCGTTGGAAGCTGACTTAGATGGTATCATCGCTTTTAATAAAGGCATTGGTAATGATACAATAACAATTCCATATCTGGCCGAAGAACTACGTGGCGAGACAGGTGAAGCATGGTCAGCGATTGGCAAGCGCATGGACGTGTTGGCGCAGGGTTGCGCAGATGCCGGAATGCGTCTGCTCTATCACAACCACTCTTTTGAGATGGTCGAGATTGAAGGCAAGCTGGCGATTGACTGGCTACTGGAAGGCTCAGAATCGGGTAATCTTGGCTTTGAGCCAGATTTGGCATGGATTGAGAACGGCGGCGTTAGCGGCGTAGAATTGCTTGGTCGCTATACTGGCCGTTGTCCACGCATTCACTGCAAAGACTTGGCACCCAAGGGTGAAAACCAAGACCAGATGGGGCTGGCGGATGTCGGTCATGGTACACTGGACTGGTCGGCTCTGTTGCCAGCGGCCAAATCTGCGGGTGGAG